>DAOTXB010000094.1:0-11027 GCA_034435575.1 Anaerolineae bacterium | reverse complement strand
TCGCTACGAAGTGGGTAAAACCTACGGGATGCAGGGCATCACAGCGGTGCATGATGGCGCATTATCGCTCGGGTTGATGTCGCGTGGCTTACCGGAAGTTCACGCAGAAAATGAAGACGATGCAGTGACTTTAGGGTTAACTCTAGCGCGTGCTGTGGGGTGGTTAAGCCGGGAGACGTTGCCAGAGCGTGATTATGCGATGGGACCGATGATTCCGGTAGAAGGGGCACAATGTCAACGTGAAATTTCGGCTGAATACGCGCTCATTAGCACACCTGCGGGTGATCGTGCCGCGTTAATGCGCCATTCTCAAATGTATAACGCACCCTTGCAGGCATATCAATATGATGTCCGTCCAAGTCGTCCACGGCGCAGTTATCTCTCCATCATGAGCGATCAGGTGAGTGCCAACGAAACCGGTGATAGCGATGGCGCGGGTGTCATCATGACGTCCTTCAAGCCTCCGGTTAAGGGGCGAGGCTGGTTATTGCGCTTATACAATCCGCACGATCATGAAGTTGAGGTATTCGTCACACCACATACACGCCCGGAACAGGTACATCGGTCTGCGCTATCAGAAGATTCGGTCAAATTCCTTGAGACAGACCTCAACGGGCGCATCCAATTAAACCTGCGTAAACATGAAATAGCGACCTTGCGCCTGATGTTTTGATATCTCTGGTTTTGGATAAGGGCGTTTAGATGCGCCTACTTGCCAAAAATATCACACTGGACGCGTTTGCACAAAGTTGATAATGGCGACATTTTGCTCACAATCAGCGCTTGTCACCACAAAGACCGGATCACTCACCGGAACACCCGCCGGACTGAAAAGCTGAATGCTATATTGTGCTTCCCTTGGCGCATTGCCCAGTGGAATCTCGAAGCCGCCTTCCCCAAAGGTTAACGCCGCACCGCTAAACACCCGCAAGTTCAACTGATCGGGATTTTCGACATCGATCACTTGAATCCCGAAGTTGTTCAGCGCTCGTCCGTTGATGTCCGTCACCGTACCAGCAATACTCGCCCAATCACACCCATCGCCGTTGCTGTTTGGCGTATATAACACAGCGCCATCTGCCGCGAAGGGAGGCGCACTACTGGCGAGTGAGGGCGTGACCGTTGGTATATTGGGCGTGATGGTCGCGGTGGGTGTGTTTGTCGGGCGGGCAACCGCAGTTTCTGTGGCAAAGAACGCCGCCTCCACTGTTGCATTCGGTGTTTCGGTAATTTGTCTGAACGGTGTCGCCGGAGGAAAAGGATTTATCGCAGAATAGCGATCATTCCAGATGGACGTGTAAACACCACACATGCCGATTGTCGCGATAAGGAAGATCACCGCAATCAGATTATGCCGCCAATCGCCCACGCGCCGTTTACGTTTTTTGCTATCAGGTGTCGCTTCGGGGTGATGTGTGTCCTCATCATCTTCCGCAGGCACGCTTAACGGTGGAAAGCGCTCTTCCGGTGGTGTAATGTTTTGCGGATTATGATCTTTGGCGATCACCGCCGCGACGTGAATCGACGGCACCTCCACATCATCCATCGCGGACGGGTCAAGGTCAACCGTCTCATCCGGCATCGACTTCGCGGAGGGTTTGCTTGTATCCGGCGGTTCTGATGTTGCTTCAGCATCGGAATCATCTGTACGATTGGCATCCGCATCGCGCTCATCAGGGAAAAGCGGTTGTGCCGCCTTCAAACTGCGCTTACGATCCCGTTGTGTGACCCGCCGGATTTCTGGTTTTTTATTCTCGTCGTCGCTCATATTGTCTGAAATTTATACCATCAAGGACCGGGTGCGGTGGCTACGGTTGGCGGTCCCAGCGCACGATCTTGCTGGAAGCGCACAACGGCAGAATTTGCACTGCAATCGCCGGGGAAAACCACCTCAATATCACGCGAAAGCGGTGTGCCGAGCGTGGTTTCTAACCGCACGAAGAACGTCGTCGGCGAAACCGCATTGTCTAGCACCACTTCCCAGCCACTATTCGCGCCATAAAACGAATTACTGCCGGTAATAACGGTGCGTTCTTGCCCGTTACCGAACACACGTACCTGAAACTGTTGTGTCACCTCTAAGCCATCTAATCCGATGACCGCGCCCCCGACACCCTGCCAGGCACAACCTGCGCTGTTGACACCGTTCGGTCCGATGAACACATCTCCGTTCAAACTAAACGCGAAGGGTGAATCAGTCGCGGTGAATGTCGCCGTCGGGACGCTGGATGTTTCGGTTGGTATCGGCGTGAAGCTCGCGGCTGGTGTGGGCGTAATCGTCGGTGTGCTGGTCGGTCCCTGCGTCACCGTAATCGTGGTGGAAGGTGTAATCGTCGCTGTGGGTGGTTCTGTATTCGTCGCCGTGAGTGTGTTGGTCGGTGTGAGCGTATTCGTCGGTGTCACCGTGTTGGTTGGCGTGCTGGTCGCGGTTAGGCTGGGTAATACCACACGCGTGGAGAGCTGTACTGTGCTCGCGTCATCACTGGACGATGCACTGGTCATCTGCACCAGCACAAACACCACCATTAAACCCGTCAGTACGAGAAATAAGATCGATATGCCATTGTAAATACTCGAATAATTGCGACTCATCCACCCTATCCTTGGCTAATTGCCGTTAAAATCGCCAGAAACGGCGAGCACCCTATCACATGCTAGCGTGATTACATATGTTTACGAAACCAGTTGCAAAATCACAAATAAGACCCACAAAATTGATATGGCGATAAACACCATACTGACTATATTATAGATTCGCGCCTGCCCCTGACCAAACATCGTCCCACCCTCACTGTTCATCAATATAAGAACCGTTCAATTGTCGCGGCGGCGCGCTGTTCTGCCAGCCATGTTTCGAACTGAGCGCGGCGGAGTTGTGCTTGTTCACCGGCATCAGCTTCGCGTTCATTAAATTCCAGCGTCTGGACAATATGATACCCCAATAACGTTGTTACTGGTCCGGCAACTTGCCCCGGCTCTAATTGTAAGGCAACATCCGCCAGTTCAGGGGTCATCAAATCTTCACGGATAAACCAGCCAAGATCGCCCCCTTCGTCACGCGTGGAGACATCATTAGAAAATTGCTGTGCCAATACCGCAAAATCTACGCCATCTTGCAATTGATTAAGGATGTTCAGCGCCTCGCCCTCGGTGCTCAATAGAATATGACGGGCGCGCACTTCGCGGATATTGGTGGGGTTGGCTTGTGTCACCGCTTCAATCACCAATCCGGTTAATAGCGAATTGGGTAGGTTGACGGTGCGATATTCCTCTTCAGTATATCCGTTGGTGAGTAACCATGCTTGCCATGCGTCCTGCCCACCGGCAAGGTCACGACTTTCGTTAATCTGTGCTTCAATCGTTTCCGGTGCGATGCTAATACTCAACTGTGATGCCGCCTGTTGGATCAACACTTGATCGATCAGCGTATCCATCACCGTTGCGCCGAGCGCGTTCAGGTCTGCGACATCAGATTGTGCCTGTCTACGGTTGAACTCCGCCTCAAATTGACTGCGCGTGATGTCCTGCCCGTTGACGCGTGCTAGCACTTCTTCGCCACTTGCGTTGACCGGAATCTGTAACTCGGATGGTACAGTCGTTTGTGTGGCTTGCCCCTCCACCACCTGTGCATCTAAATTCAGCGTTTCTTGGGTTGGGGTGGGGGCGGTGTCTTGCGATGTATCCGCAGGCGGTGCCTGTGTAGAAACAACGGCTTCTACAGGGTCGCTTTCGTTGTTAGAGGTATCTGCCGGGGTATCATCGCCCCCACCGCCACATGCTGTCAATAGCATGAGCAACAGTGTCACGCCGACTATTTGCCTTATCACACGATTCAAAAGTGTGTTTCTCCTTAGCTGGTGTTGTAACGGTCACAGCGTTACAACCTGAATTGACCTGTGCGATCTATCATCTACTAGCATCACACAATGCCTTATTATGCTATTCACTGGGTACTCATGCAAGTTGCGACTTTGAAACCCTAATGCCGTATCGCGTGGAAAATGTTAAAATGTCTGCATGAGGTCTGTTTTTGTGCCGTCTAGCATACTCACAGACCCACAATTTTCGCCTAACGGATAACGACGGGCTACGGCTCTAACCGGGCAACACCGAACACGAGCGAATTTATTGACTTAATAACATGCATTGGGGCGCGTACTGACGTGTCCTCTGATTAAGGGAGATCAATCCATGCCCAACTGGACGACGTTCTACAGCTTTTTGGAAGAAGTGAATCAAGTACCTGTGACAGACCGGCAAGCGCTGGTGTATACACTTTTACAGGAGCGCCCGGCGTGGCCCTGGATTAACGGGCAGGACGTGACCTTTGTCTATGTCTCGCTGGGAGAAGCGGAAAACGTCGCCGTCAACCTTGATACTTTGCCCGGCGACCCACCCTTCGCGGAGATGGAAAATATCGAGGGTACAAATTTGTGGTATCGCATGTTGACCTTCGCGGAAGATGACCTGCTTGATTATATGATCGCGCTCAATGATCCGATGACCCCGATTGCACAGGAACAGGACATCGTAGGGCGTATCAACCAGCATTGGATGAACGACCCGCAAAATCCGACCCGTATGCAAACCGCCCAGATGACGGTATCGGTCTTACGTATGCAAAATGCTCGACCCTTCCCGGATTGGAGCAAGATGACCCGTATTCAGCGCGGGACAGTCTATCAACACAGCTTTAGCAGTACCCATTTACGCTTTCAGGGACGTAAATTGTGGGTCTATACACCGCCTGGCTATGATGACGCGGGGGGCGTGTTTCCATTATTGATTTTGCAGGATGGGCAATGGTGCGCCGGTCCGTTGCAGGTGCCGTACATCGCGGACGCACTGATAAAACACGGGCGCTTACAACCGCTCGTCATCGTGATGGTACAAAGTGGCGATCAAAAAGACCGCATTAGATCTTATGTTAGCAACGATAAACACTATGCCTCTATCGAAGAAGAACTCATTCCATTCTTGAAAACCAAATACCGTATCGATTCCACCAATATGGGAATCGGTGGCGTGGGCGCAGGGGCGATTGCGGCGGCACATTCTGCCCTAAAAAACCCGGCTGTGTTCTCCCACCTGATTATGATTTCCCCACCACTTGGGCGCGGTTTAGCACAGGAACAATTGCGTAAATATGCTGGACGGTTCCAGAGTGCGTCCATTTTGCCCCGTCGCATCTTTCAATCTGTCGGGCGCTATGAAGCACGCGGGCGATTTTATCTACCGGGGCAATTGCTCAACAGCATCCTCAGTCAGCGTGGCGACATCGCTTATCGTTATGCCGAGTTAGGCAGTGGTCATGGGTTAGTTGGCTTTCGGAGTGTCATGCCGGAGGCGCTCACATGGGCATTTCCCGGTCAAGCTGTGAACGATCAAGGCTAATCGCTCATTGTGTTGACTCTTGTCGCACAATGATCTTCATTTTTTCAACGAGATATTGACCCCAAAACACAAAGGCGATTCAACATTACGAATCGCCCTCGTGTTTGTTAAAAGCATGACCCTCTGAGCAAGTGGTTGCCCGTCAGTTCATGCCTCAAAGGTGTGCTTAACAGGGTGCGCTTGCAACATCCACACCGTTATATACGATGTATGCCGTGTAGTTGCTGTTACCCGCCTGACCAAAGCGCTGGTTACCGGTCAGGAAACCCTGCTGGTTGAGTGTGCGGTTTGCGCTGTACGTCGTGCTTCCCTGACGCACATCAATCTGGAAGGTCGCGCCAGGCGAGCCATTCACATTGAAGTCCACCGTCGCACCATCATTCAGGAAATAACGGCATGTCAAAGAATTCACCGTGAACGGTACCTCGGTGGGGGCTGTGGTTGCGGTAGGTGGTGGTGGTTCGTTTGTCGGTTGCTGATTATCGTTACTTGTTGTTGCGGTTGCCGTTGGCGTTGCCTGGTTATTTGATGGTACCTGTGTCGGTTGTGCCACAGGCGCGGCTGGTGCATTGGCGATGGGTAACCCGGCACAATTGCCGGATGCGTTGACCACGCCGGAAGCGACCCACGCGCTTTGTCCATTAAATGTACCGTTGTACCATCCCGCATTTTGTCCGGTGGCGATGAATTGTCCACCAGTGGTCAGCGAACCGATAATATCAAAGTTGGTACCCGGTCCGCTACGAACATTGACTCCGCTAGCCGTCACCGTGCATACATTCGGGTCTGTGACAGGTGCTTGTACTTCTTCTGTAGCCACAGGCGCGCCGACATTGCCACCACCGGATAAGGACAGTTCAACCAATGCGCCGAGTGTGCTATCTTCTGCATTAATCGTAAGTGTATAAGACAGAATGCTTGCGGGGAGTGTCATGGTCGCGCCAGGAAGTCCACCGCCAATGGCTGAGAGCACACGTCCATCACCCGCCTGTAATTGCGCGGTAAAAGTAGTGTCATCGCGAAGGCTACGAATGATTAATTCTTGCGGTCCATCCGGGTTTGCCAGGATGATGAATTGTTGTGCGGTTGTGTCCGGGTCAATCGTGACTGTCGTCGGGGAGATTAATTCCAACGCGGGTAGGACATCCGCAACTGATAAGGAGATTAAGAAATCACCACTGACACTGCTCTGATTATTCAGTGTGACGATATAGGTGCCGGTTTCTGGCAATACTGCCGTAACCCGTGCGTCATTGGGCATCGGTGTCAGGGCATCGCCTGTACTAAACGCGACCTGTTGTCCACTGCCGTTGCTCACGGATAGGCTGGGTTGTAAGTCGAGACTACCGATCAAATAAAGGGTGACAACATCGTTCTGATTGCCTGTAAACGTGTAGATAAGTGGGGTGTTGGGGTTCAGGGTGCCATTCACAATTGTGCCATACGCCAACTGACCGCCCTGTGCGCTAACTGCTCCCCCAAAACTCAAGCATAACAGCAACAATACGATGATGATGGGTGATATTCTCCGAAACATTTCGCCTCCTAATTAAATTACGATGATTGAAACAAATGCTATTACGTAGGACTTTCGCTTCTAACATATATTGTAATGGGATTATGTGTCGGTCTTCCCCGACGACGTACAAACTGTAGGGACGGATCGGTGTATCTGTCCGCAGGCGAAAGTCCTATTACGATAAATTAATTGTCGGAGCGATCAAAAAAAATAGCAAATCGCTATTGTGGGAAGATCACCCAACCTTACCCTATGATTGACCTATGGTGATTCAGTAAGGCAGTTTCTTACGTGTATCAGATAACCACAAATCATAGCACCACTCACTTTAGAACCATTTGCCATAATCTAACGAAAAACGCCACGTAATGCCCTTCATAATGTCCGAATTATCCGATTCCTCGTCCAATCGTTGCAGAATCTCAGTATTGGATAACCCCTCATCCTGAAGCGCCTGCCAGCGCCGTTTACGGTCTTCGCCCTGTTTGATGACTGCTTCCCGCCATTCCTTTGCCTTTTCCGAATGGTCAATTACCTCCGTCAGTGTGCCTTCGTGGAACAACAACTCGATCACCGCTTCAAATTGATACGGTTTCGCGAATCCCATATGCACATATAACGAGTTAATAAATTCACGCGCAACCAACAGCCCACCGGAAAAATAGGTTGGCTCATTGAGGTTGGTGTAACGATACCCATTTTCCCATCGTTTCGGAATTTGCTCACCATCCTTGACGCTATAGCCCTCGCTATACACAATTTCTGGCTCAATCGTGTTAATCGCCTTCCACTCGCCCGCCGCTAATCGCCCGATGTGCAAGCCATCCAATACAAGATCATTACCAGCGACGGCATAAGTCGCCACAAACCCGCGATAACACGCCGTATGCCACATCGCAGGCATTAAATCAAAAGTCTGTGGGATTGGTAAATCGCTCCCCTGATGCCCAATTAATCGGAAGTTATGACCATCATAAATCACCCGATCCATCATTTGTGCAGTCAAACAACAATCTCCTTAAAAACAGCTTTTACTCTGATACCCTCATGATAGAAAATCTCTGACAACCCGTCAATATTTCCACTGGTGTTGCGTTTCTACAGAATCGGCAAATTGGAACGCCTGCGGTTATGATCGTGTCTAATCCTTATTAAGAGGCAGAAAATCGTTATGCGGTAATCAATTCCGACAAAATTTAGTGTCTAACGTCTCTATCTGTAAATTGTATCTATTGAGAGGATCATCATGAATCGTCAGCATGCCCGCTTCATGATCGCATTTTTACCCGTTTTACTGCTCACGGTAATAGTAAGTGGCACAATCGCCCGTGGACAACCTGCCACGCCAACACCTTACCCGTCCATTCCCACACTCTATGTTGGCGAAACCGCCACCATGTATGTCTTGCCCTACAACACCGCAGAGCAGGTCGGCACAACATTCAACATGAACGCAAACATCACCGGAGTCACACCCGACTATGCGTGGTTCAGGATTCAATACATGGGCACAACGCCCGCCTGGCTTCGTGCAGAAGACATAACATTTACGGGCGACCTCAGCTTACGGATTATGGACTATCCACCGCCGGATTTCTATAGCGCCATGCAAAGCCCCACTGCACCATTTCATGCACCGACATTCACACCAACGCCTTTCGATTGGACACCGTTCCCTACGCCGACCAATCTGCCACTGACGCCAACGACCTTACGTCCCACACTGCACCCATCACCAACAGCCGCAGGCAATGTACGGGTCGAGTTTGTGCCCTTACTCAGCGCAAATTCTTACACGGACGAGCATCTGAACGCAACTGCCCGCGTGCTACACACCCGCTTACAATTTTTTGGCATGTACGATATGTTGGTACAGATCAAAGATAATGATGTCATCATCGCGGAATTTATGGATAACACCCGCCTGCTTGATTTTGTAGCGTCAACCCAAAGCGAAGGGCATATCGCCTTTATAGACCTCAGCCAACAGTCGTTGGAAGATCGTCAGAATTTGATCGGCACAACGACCATAACCGATAGTCATATGTCACGCTTACAAACCCGCTTTGCTGAGGCGAACGGATTGCCCACGCTTGTTCCAACCCCCGTGACCACGATACCAAATACCTATAACGCTTATACCGGTTTGCCCTACGAAACCATCCTGACCAACGATCATATCCACAGTGCCTATGCAATCTATACACCGGGGAGCGGATCACAGACTGAAGAATGGGGTGTGCAGATTGCGCTTACACAACAGGGACAGGACTTATTTACAGCCTATGCCGAGGCGAACGCCGGACGCTTGATAGGCATTACCATCGATAATCTACTGATCGCCGCGCGATTGATCGAATCGCCGACATCCACCATCAATATTTATAACGAGATGTCGCCATTTACTGAGCAACAGGCACGGCAATTTGCATCAATGGCGGTGTCCGGTGGATTGCTTGTCCCCTTAGGGTTACAGGATGTGATTTTGTTGGATTAAGCACACGCCACCGCCTACTATTCCATGCGTAAATCGCGGAGTGTAGCGTTGAGAATCCGTACAAATTCCATATGCACGTTGTCCAGTTCATAGCCCCGTCGGGTAATCAACACCGGTTGACTCATCAGGCGGGGCATATCGACCAGATCAAGATATGCTAGTTCACCACGATCCACCAACGGTTGCACATATGCCTGTGGCAAAAATGTCACGCCCTCGTCCCGCTTCACCAATTCCCGCGCCATCACCATCGGCACTTTGATGATGGCATGACCACTATGCCGATGTGCTTCCTCGACCAATGTATCAATAAAAGCGGTCATACGTGGGAACATCGACACCCGATAAATCGTATTGCGATAAATATCCGCCATTTCTAACGGGTCTGTGTGCCCTGCCAGTGGATGATGCTTGCCGACAATCGCCCGAATCGGGTCTTCAAAGCGGGCGAGAATCGTAAATTTCTCGTCGTAAATGGGCGCGTTCACCAAGCCCAGCGTCATAATACGGTCATAGAGTAGATCAAAAATGGCGGTTTTGTTGCGCTCACGGATGAAAATATCCACTGTAGGGTATTGAAAGCGATAATTTGCCAGCACTTCGACCAGAAAACTCAGCACAAACGGTGTGGGCGCGGCGATCCGTACCTCGCCGAGTTTGCCACTATGAAATTGTTCGATACCCGTACGGGCATCATCACGGACTGCCAGCAAGCGACGGGTGTATGGTAAGAAATAGACCCCTAACGGTGTGAGCTTGAGCGTTTTGCCACGTCGCTCAAACAGCGTCCCGCCCAGCTCTGCCTCCAGCGTGGTAATCCGTGTGCTCACCGCCGGTTGGGTTAAGCCCAGCGCGACGGCGGCACGGGTAAAACTGCCATCGCGGGCAACACGTTCAAACGCCTCAAGTTGTCCGATTTCCATGTGATTTCCCATCCTCTTTGCAGGCAATTACTTGCCCTACGTCTTACCTACGACTGTATCACTTTTGTGCCCCTGTGGTGTAACATTACGCCACTTTATCGCAAAATATGGCATATAAGCGGTGATTTGTCAGTGTGTCTTTCAGGCATAGAGAATTATGAAGCACAGCGTGATACTCGCCTGATGAACCGGACAATCTCTGATGCGGGTAGGAGGGGTAATGCAAAAACAAAGTGGCTCACTAATCATGATCGTAATGGCGGTGTTAACGCTCGGCATCGTGATGTTATTACCCATGCTCAGTGAAACCCGCACCGGATCAATGCCCGTTGCCAGTGCACCTGTGCTCCCCGTCTCAGAATCCGCGCTTGCGCTCGGACGTAGCGCGATGGTGATGGTCGAGGGTGGGTTGTTCACACGGGGCACAACCGCCGACGAGATCAACGATGCCACACAACGCTTATGTGCGGAAGTTGGGGGCACCTGTAACCCCGCGCTTGGTCTTGATTCGATGCCAACACATGAAGTGAATATCAGCGATTTTTGGA
The DNA here is from genome assembly GCA_034435575.1 of Anaerolineae bacterium. Lineage (GTDB taxonomy): Bacteria > Chloroflexota > Anaerolineae > Aggregatilineales > Phototrophicaceae > JAVJSU01. The sequence goes on along the minus strand of DAOTXB010000094.1, from coordinate 146 downwards.
TGGAATCGACTGAAGTGACGTACACGCAATATGTCAACTTCCTGAACATGCTGGGCGCAGACGGACACCTCACCGGCTGTGATGATAGGCTCTGTGTCATCACAAAGGTAGAGAGCACTTCGGGATTAATCGCCTTCGACGGTTCC
>DAOTXB010000093.1:0-3514 GCA_034435575.1 Anaerolineae bacterium | reverse complement strand
CAGACGGGGTCTGTCCCCGCGAGCCGGTTCACATCATAAATGGGCTGGGTGGAGCCGGTGCGAATGTCATACATATAAAGCTGGAAGACACCACTGCGGTGCGAACGATAGACGATACTCGTACCGTCCGGTGACCATTGTGGTTCAGAATTCCAGTAATGATCTGCGGTGAGTTGTTGTGTTTCGCCATTGATAAGGTCAAGCAAGTACAATTCGTCATTCTGGTTTTCATCAGCATTCGTCACGAAAGCGATATACCGCCCATCCGGTGACCAATCAATCGCACTGGTGATAATCTGCCCATCCCAGGCACGGTGCATATTGCTCCCGTCGGCGCGCATCACATATAGTTGCCAGTCGCGCTCATAATTGGAGGTGAAGGCGATATACCGCCCATCCGGTGACCACGATAGCATGTGAACGTGTTCATGTTGCCGATTAAAATAGGTCAATTGGGTGACCTGCTCACCATCCGGTGACATAAGAAATACATTGGGGCGACCTGAACGCGAGGAGACAAACGCCATGCGTTCACCCGTAGGCGACCATGCAGGTGCGGTATCATCAGCCGGATTAATTGTGAGGTTGCGCGTTATCCGCAATTGACTACGGTCAATCATCAGCGCATAAATATCCAGATCACCATTTTCGTCGCTCACGAAGGTGATTGTATCCGTCGATTCTGGTAATAATTTACCCAGCCCGAGGACTCCCACAATCACCATGGTGAAGCAGACAATCATCACGACTATGACGCGTTGTAAGGGCAGGAGCATAAGACTGCGCTTTCCTATGTAATCCACCTATAGTCTCATTCACCGATGACATGCCGATATTGCCGTCATCATTGTTAGTATACCGCACTGACTATGCTACGCTATTGATGACTATCTCGCATCCTGCTAAGAATTGCATTTACCTCGTCATGCCACCATACTTGTGCTATAAATGATCAAGCATTTCGGTTGTCCTATAATTTGACAATCCATGAGCAACAATACACGACTGACCACAAAGGGCAACACACCAATGGAATGGACATCACACACAAGCCTGCTGGATGCTATCAAAATCCATTACCAGCGTAATGGACATCATGAAGAACGCCAGACGATTATTATGCTTCATGGCATTACGGATAATGGTGAATGTTTTAAACGTGTCGCGGAAAATTTAGTCGACGATTACGAAATTGTGCTGGTGGATATGCGCGGGCACGGCGAATCTGATGCACCACAAAACGGCTATTATCCGACAGACATGGCAGACGATATTATCCGCCTCATCACGGTGCTGGGCTGTTATCATCCCATCCTCATCGGGCATTCTATGGGCGCCTATGTCGCCAGTATTGTGGCGGCTACAGAGCTAAATTTCCTCAAAGGGTTCATTATGGAAGACCCACCCTTCCACAACAAACCGCCTACACCAAACCAGCTTGAGGCAACGGTGAACTGGTGGGAAAACCGAATCCGGCAGGACAAAAAGAAAACTTTGGAAGTCCTGCGCGAAGATGGACAAACCAATCGTCAATGGCAGACAGAAGATGTTATCCCGTGGGCAGAAGCAAAACGTCGGGTTAGCCCGCATGTCACAGAATACATTCGTGGACAAGCCGAGCATAATTGGCGCACCACCCTAAAAGAGGTCGAAAGTCCGGCGCTGTTAATCACCGGCGATGACCGTGACCGGGGCGCGATTGTTACGCCAGAAATCGCGGAGGAGATCACCCAGCTTGCCCCATCCGTGACAGTGCGACATATTAAAAACGCCGGACATAATATCCGGCGCGATCAGTTTGATTTATATATGCACGCTATAGAAACATTCCTGCGGTCACTCAAATAAGCGCACAATCATCAATCTTAAATAATCTGGAAAACCATCGCGATAAACGGTGAGACCGAAATGCCCCCGAAGAAAAATGCGAGCGCGGCATTTTGCTCTTCGACAATTTCACGGCGCATATACCCATACACGCTTTCGTCATTTTCGCGCCCCATCACCCGATGAGCAATCGTAAACGCCACAGCCATGTACGCCCCGGCGACTGCTAACCCGACCACGAACCACGCCGCGCTTTCCCCAAAATCCTGAAAACCGGTAAATCCATTGCTGAAATATACACCAATGAAAATGGATGCGGTTAACGAAATAATGAAGAATGATGCACCAACCGCCGGGTTTTGCACCACTTCAATTTCATGAATGAGCTTTTTCGGTGGCAAGCCAAGCCACGCCATAATCACGATACTAACCAGTTGTGAAACCACAATTGCCAGCGTAGTCCACGCGATAGCGGCGAGAATGGATTCTAACATAGCAAACCCCTTCAGAGTTTAGTGAGCCTTATCATCACGTTTGATTGTACGCGATTTTGCGTTCTGCACAATTCATCTGTCGATTAAAATCCATAAATGTGTAACTATGGACATGAATGATGCGCGGATGAGCGCCATTTTGACTGAGCGGATAGGTGTGCAATGTCCACCAACGCACCCCCGTCGCTGTCGCTTTCCATTGGATTTGTGTCACCGGCGCAATCCCAAAAACTTTCGGGAAATCGACACGAATCATAGAGACCGATTCTGCTGGTAATGCCCATGCTGGCATTTCGTTAAAATCAACTTGTACCTGATACCCGCCGGAGTCAGCATACTGATGCGCCTGTAATGTGCTAAACGGGTGCAAATGCGCGCATGAATGAGCCTCGACATCCACACAAGCCAGCACCTCATGCATCACTGGCACATCATCATAATACACGCTGATGGCATGGCTTTCTCCGATAATACGAAAATCCACACGCCATGCGCCACGCGTCATCTGCGCCTGTTCGATAATCTGCAAATTTGCGGGTAATGTGTGCGACATCACCGCCAAGACTAAATCCGCAGGGGTTTGATTGACCAATTTTAACGCCATTGCACCGCCGATTACTTCGTTCATCATTTATGCACACATTGTACAGGACAATGCGTTATTCTGCGTTCTCCGGTGGCATACACGTCCACCACCGATTAATAAAATCGCTTTCGGTGGATGCCGCAGTAATGCGTTGTGGTCGTCGTGTCTCAAGGTCAATGTAAAAGACATCCCATAGTCCGTAAGAAAGTTCAGTATATCCCTGATGCACGATGCCAGTGCCATCATTCGTCCAGTAAAGTGTCGGTCCTACATTGACAACAGCGACGGACGGATACACAATCACATTCGGATTCATTGTGCCATCACGATTAATCACCAGCACAGTTTCGTCGTTGGTGTATGCAATGCGTGATTCGTCCGGCGAAAGCGCGATATTGCCAATACGCTGAGAGTCTGGCGTAATGCGGGTTATTTCCCCCGTAATCAGATCATATTCATAAATGTCGCTAGCGTTATAGTCGCCGTGTGCGATGAAGAAATACTCACCGTCTGCGGTCATATCCAACGCAAACGGGAAGGTATCGTCAAGTTCTAACGCCGTGCGTAATTCAACATTGTCTCCCTTAAGGCTGAGTTCATAAATGGT
>DAOTXB010000092.1:0-4457 GCA_034435575.1 Anaerolineae bacterium | reverse complement strand
CGGTGAAATTCTGACCCCTGGTGTGCGCGATCATTATGCGATCACTGTGCGGGCGGGGACAACGCTCTTCTTTGAATCAGTTTCCGGTACATCTAGGGTGCATTGGGGCATCATCACCGACCTGAGCGGGCAAGAAATTATCGCAAATCCCACCCGTACCGACTTTGATCTCGGCGCGGTGACGTTCACAGAAGGCGGTACCTATCTTGTGCGGGTGACAGGGCGCGATGATGGCACAGGGGCTTATAGCTTTACCGTCAGGCAACCTTAACGGACGATGTCTGGATGGGGACGGTACGGGGTATTGCGTATCACCCGCATCCATTGTCCGAAATCTATCCCCATAAGCCTTGCAACACTTAACACGGGGCAAACTCTAAATTTACTCTGCAATTTTTTTAAAAAGTAGGTTACAGTATCCCCTATTCAGGCATAGTCGTGTGCAAAAATGACGCATATCAGGCGGGAAACGGGTGCAGATGACGCACCCTTCGTTGTGTATGGGTGTTGCATTCGTAGAACCATCATAAATGATAAGACTGTGCCAGTTCGTATAACAAGAGGAGTAAGAACGTTGGCTGACAAAAAATTACGCGTTGCCGTTATTGGCGTGGGCAACTGTGCATCTTCATTGATTCAGGGTGTACATTACTATCAAGACGCGGAAGATGATGATCAAATTCCGGGTATTATGCACGCGAACCTTGGCGGTTATCGCATCCGTGACATCGAATTTTCTGCGGCGATTGATATCGACAGCGAAAAAGTGGGCAAAGACCTCGGTCAGGCGATCTGGAGTGGACAGAATAACACGGTTCGCTTTGCAGAAGTGCCGACCAATATGGGCGTAACCGTCGCACGCGGGATGACCCACGATGGGCTTGGACCGTACCTCAGCCAGAAGATTACCAAAGCCCCCGGCTCCACCACCAATATCGTTGAATTGCTCAAAGACACCAAGACCGATGTCGTCGTCAACTATCTGCCCGTTGGCAGTGAACAGGCGACAAAATGGTACGTGGAGCAAATCCTTAACGCGGGTTGTGGGTTTGTAAACGCGATTCCGGTATTTATCGCCCGTGAACCGTACTGGCAACAACGCTTTGCGGAGCGCGGATTGCCCGCTATCGGTGACGACATCAAGAGTCAGGTCGGCGCGACCATCGTCCACCGTGTACTAACCAACCTGTTTACGGATCGTGGTGTGAAGTTGGAACGTACCAGCCAGCTTAACGTGGGCGGAAACATGGACTTCTACAACATGCTGGATCGCTCGCGTCTGGAAAGCAAGAAAATCAGTAAAACCAACGCGGTCACCAGCCAATTGCCTTATGAATTTGAAGATAAAAATGTTTACATCGGTCCGAGCGATTATGTGCCGTGGTTAGAAGATCGCAAATGGGCGCATATCCGCATGGAAGGGCGTAGTTTTGGCGATGTGCCGTTGAATATTGAGCTTAAGCTGGAAGTTGTGGATAGCCCCAACAGCGCCGGTGTGATTATCGACGCGGTGCGTTGCGCGAAGATTGCGATGGATCGTGGGCTGAGTGGTGCGATTGAAGGACCGAGCAGTTACTTCTTCAAGTCCCCGCCCATCCAGCCTGCCGATGACATCGCCCGTAATATGTTGGAAGCGTTCATCGACAACGAAGATTACGAATGGATGGGTGAAAATCGGTCTAAAGGCACATCCGCCCACAAGAACCCGGCAAAACCCGTCGAACCACCGAAAGACGACACCAAATCCGACGACGACAAACCCAAAAAGGGCAAAAAATAAGCCCCAATTGTAAAGCAACCTAACAGGTTGCACCCTACAAAACATGAAAATCAAAGCGCGTGGATGCACAAATCATCCGCGCGTTTTTTATCACCTGTGACAGTGATGCGTGTAAGCTATGTGTTGTGAAATATCACCCTTATCATCTGATTACGACCCCAATAATTAAGATTATTTCAAGCAAAGTCCCAAAAACCTGTCCAATTGGCTAGGTATTTTGTGTATTTAACCTGTCTATTTAGCTAGCTTCACGGTTACCCGACAATGGCAATAAAATAAGTTTATAAACAATTAATGAAGTGTTGATTTTCAATCAGCTCTTATTATATGAGGGATACCATATGACATCACAACACCGTGCTATAAGGAACTTAGTAATCACGCTCTTGCTTATCGGGATGGTCGCTTTATTTGCTATCGACATCGCACCTGCACAGGCGGCGACAACCCTTACATTTACTGGCACTGTAACCACCAGTGACACATTTCATGGATATTGCAATGGCGATACTAATAAGCCGATATACGGTGTTGCCCATGAATTTCATGTAGACACGACTGGGACATACCAGTTCATCAACCCAAGCTATACTTCTGGAGACTTTATGTGGGTTTCTACCCATACAAGCACGTCTCCATCAAACATTTTCAATGATCGTCTGATGGGTATGTGGGTATATCCCAACCTCAGTAGCGGTAACCAAACAGGTGTGCTCACTGCCGGGCAAACCTATTACGTGATTGTTTCTGGCGACATCACCGGTGGCTGTTTTTATAGCCCTTCAGCGTATCCGGTTTCGAACTACAGCGTGACAATTACCGGTCCCGGCAATATAGGGAACGGACCAGCACCAACCGTGACGATCACGCCACCGACCTCAACAACCATTAACGAAGGCACGACAACCACGTTCAGTATGGCATTAAATCCGGCACCATCAACCGGTCTGGTATCGATGCAGATCTCTAGTAGTGATGGCGGTGAATGTCGCTTGAACGGTCAACAAACGACCACAATGTATTTCGATAACGCGAACCCGACCCAGACTGTTACTTTATCTGGTGAGAGTGACGGGCTTTTCGATGGTAATGAGCCTTGCACAATTACGATTGGTACAGCGTCACACAGCGCAGAATACAATGGTGTGACACCAAATCTTATATCCATCGCCATGACGATCAATAACGTAGATGCCGCACCAACCGTGACGATCACGCCACCGACCTCAACGACCATCGACGAAGGCACGACGACCACGTTCACTATGGCACTAAATCCGGCACCATCAACCGGTCTGGTATCGATGCAGATCTCTAGTAGTGATGGCGGTGAATGTCGCTTGAACGGTCAACAGACGACTACAATGTATTTCGATAACGCGAACCCGACCCAGACTGTTACCGTATCCGGTGAGGCTGATGGCATTATCGACAGCAACGAACCGTGTACGATCAGCATCGGCAATGCGACTCATGGCGCAGAGTACAATAATGTCGCCCCAAATCTTACATCCATTGCGATGACGATCAATAACACGGATATGCCACCACCAACCGTCACCATCACCGGTCCGACATCGACGACAGTAAATGAAGGCGTATCCGCGTCCTTCACTGTTAACCTGAGTGAAGCGCCGAGCGCAACCGTTAATATGATAATTGGCAGTGATAATCCGGGCGAGTGTATGCCTAATCCCTCCAACTTAGCTATCAACGCCGGTGTACAAACCGCTAATGTTGACATCATGACCTTTACAGATAACACTGTTGACGGTAACCATACCTGTAACATCACCATTGGCAACACGTCCGGTGATCCGCGTTACGCTGGCATCACGCCTTCGGTAACGGGCTTTGCAATGACCGTGGTTGATGTGGATACAGCAGGCGTGACCGTTGGCGCACCGGTTTCTGTTACTGTGGCAGAGGGTGGCAACACCACCTTTGACGTCAATTTGACTGCAAATCCGGTCAGTAACGTGACTATTCCAATTACCGTAAGTGACCCATCAGAATGTAGCGTCAACCCGACCTCACTCGTTTTGGGCAATACGAACGTGGCAACCGTCACCATCAATGGTCTGAACGATAACACTGTTGACGGCGTACAGAATTGCACGGCGCAACTCGGTACGGCAACGGGTCCCGGCGGATATAACGCATTTGATGCCAACGATGTTACGGTGAGCATCACCGATGTTGACGTCGCAGGCACCAACGAAACCACTGCACCGACGCAAATTGCGGAAAACACCAACACAACTGCTACCTTTAACCTGACATCCATCCCGACAGCCACCGTAACGGCGACTGTTAGCACCAGCACACCAGACGAATGTAGCGTCAGCCCTGCAAACCTAACAATCACCGATATGAGCGCACAATCAGTCACGATTACCGGTGTGGATGATTTAATGGCAGATGGTACACAAACCTGTAACATCTCGGTATCATTCGCAGGCGCCACCGAATACGTCGCGGTGACCTACACCGCTGGCATCAACGTTACGAACAACAACACCGCCAGCATCGCCATTGCACCCAACACCCCGGCAAACATCGCAGAGGGTGGCACACAAGCCTATACCTTCACGCTTGGGAGTTTACCGACTGCACCGATGAGCTTCACCGTAAGTACAGCAAACGCGCAATGTAGCGTTGCACCAGCAACTGTTAC
>DAOTXB010000091.1:0-3356 GCA_034435575.1 Anaerolineae bacterium | reverse complement strand
TTAATGTCCAAGATTGGCGCGACCAAAGACACTACCATCATCTTCTATGGTGATAAAAACAACTGGTGGGCGGCATATGCGCTCTGGGTGTTCCGTCTGTTCGGGCATGATAATGTCAAACTAATGGACGGTGGACGCTTGAAATGGGAAAAAGAAGGGCGTGACCTCACCCGTGATGTGCCAGAATTCACGGCAACGGAATATACCGCGCCGGAACGCGACGATAGCGCCATCCGCGCCCTGCGCGATGATGTGCTGAAGCATCAAGACGCGGGAAAACCACTGGTTGATGTGCGTAGTCCGGGCGAGTTTAAGGGCGAGCTTTTGCACATGCCAAATTATCCGCAAGAGGGTGCGTTACGCGGTGGGCACATTCCGGGAGCAAAAAATGTCCCGTGGAGCCGTGCCGCCAACCCGGAAGATGGCACCTTCAAGAGTGCCGAAGACCTGCGAGCAATTTATGAAGAAGAACAGGGTTTAAGCGCTGATGATGAAATTGTCACCTATTGCCGTATCGGTGAGCGTAGTAGCCACTCATGGTTTGTGCTAACATATTTGCTCGGTTATCCCAATGTACGCAATTATGACGGTAGCTGGACAGAATGGGGCAACAGCGTCGGTCTGCCGATAGAGACCTAAAGTCGTTTTTCCGTAAGCTCTATACTGTTAATTCCGTCTGATTCATGATGAAAGATCAAGGACGAAAAAGAAAATATGGCTGATTATCCTGAGGCATTGCAAGAGGTGTTGGACACCTTTTCGTTCCTCACAGATCGTAACGAACGCGCCCAATATTTGATTCAGTTGGCGGATCGCTTTGATGAGGTGAAAGTGCCCGACGAAATTTCTACCGTGCCCCACCCCACAGAGAACAACGTCCAAATGTGTGAATCTGATGCTTATGTATGGGCGGTGGATCAAGAAGACGGAACACAGCGTTTCTACTTCGACGTACTGAACCCACAGGGTTTATCTGCGATGGCGACCAGCGTTATCCTAGGTGATACGCTTTCCGGCAAACCGCCAGAACAGGTGGCAGAAGTCTCCACAGACATCATTCTGAAAATTTTCGGGCGAGAGATTTCGATGGGCAAAGGACAGGGATTGATGGGCATAGTCGGCATGGTCAAGGCGGCGGCGAAAACCAAGTTGCAAGAAGGCTAACTCTACAGAATTCCACGTGCAGTATAATAGACGGTGAGCACCTTTGATGTGTTCACCGTTTTTTGCTTCAAAGGGAACTTCATGTTAGATATTTGTGTTATGTACACGCCACATGACCATGATTACGTTGTTAGCGTTCTGACCCACGTCAGCGAACGATTCAGCGATCTAAACTTCAACAATGATGATCCATCACATTCGGATGCAACATTTATTTTCGTGCGCCCTTCGATGCTGGATCAGCCAAAAAGCAACGATTTATTGACGACTGCATTCACCCAAAATCCAGACCAGCTTATTGTAACATTTCTGCTCGAACCTGCGTCTTTTCTTGATTTTCCGTTTGTATTTGATACAGGTGCGACTCCGTTTGGTATCCACACACACGAAGAAAATATAGAAGCGGTTAAACTTATTATACAAAATCGATTAAATCCAACATTCGCAATTGAAGGTGAGCCGTTACCTGTTGATTTACAACTTATCAAAACAGAAGCACACAATTTTGAGCATCATCAGCGATCATCCAGATCACTATTCAATTATGCGACAACAATTGTGACGGAAAAGCCCGGTACTGCTGTGTACCTTTTCAAACAGATTTTGTCTTTAGACGAAACATTTATGAATGGTTATTTACCGCAACTGATACAGCGAATTGTTAATGACAACGCGTTATCCTGGCACAAAAACATGCTTATCCCAATTTTCAAAACAACATTGGCACAGCGTCAACATTGGGAATATGCAGAAGCATGCCTTGAAGATATGCATAGCTTGCATGTATCAGAAACTGGGCTCCACCTATATCAGCAAGATTTAGCAAAAGCACGAATAGGCAACTTAAAACAAGAGGCAAAACAGGCTGTTAATCGGTTTGATTGGGCTCATTTGAGGGAAATTCTGATTGTTATCGAAAAAGTAGACCCGTTTAATGACTTCGCTGATTTTGAACTTAAAGATTATATAGCTCAAGTCATCAGTAACGAAATATATCAACTTGCTGACAATGATTCATTACAGAGCGCATACCTGCTTCTTATCGATGCGAGTGCATTTGTTGACGATAAACACGCCCACTACAAAAGCGCAAAAAGTTATCTCATTAAACGATATCGTAACTATTTAGAGGCATTAGTACACAGCAAACAATGGGCATTAGTGGTAGATAGTCTAACCACGATGTCAGCGTATGAGAATGATGTATCCATTCAAAAAGTCCATGAAAAAGCGATGAATGCTTACACAAATCATGTAATGGAAATTGCAAAACAGCACGAAGCCGATGGCGATTGGCAACAAGCCCAAGCCACGCTAAAAAGTTTACTTGTGTTATCTCCAGAAAACATGCGAATTCGGAATGCCTATGAACACCTCAACATATACCCTGAAGCGCAAGCCTTTTACCAGCTAATCAAAGACGCGCATGAACAGGCAGATAAGCAAACAGCCCTATCTTTGATAGGTTTGTATCGATCACTTTATCCTACAGTTGGTGATCCCGATAATCTCTTGAACAGCTTAGTGGATGGAAATTTACGCGATAGCATCACGCTGTATAGAGATTTAGCGACAGGATCGGGTCACTCCGGCGCAGTTTACGCAGTAGATGTCGCCCCCAATGGTCGTTTATGTGCATCTGCTGGAGCTGATAGCACAATACGTCTCTGGGAATTGCCAGAATTACGACAAGTCGCTGTCTTGCGACGACTAAATGATAAACAAATTACCTATACCGAATTTTCACCTAATGGGAAACTTGTTGTTTCGCTTTCGCAGGCGAGCATAGTGCGTATATGGGCAATGCCAGAAGGTAGTGAGGTCTTTGTTTACAATGAATCCCCCTTAGTGACCGCTGTCACATTTCTAAACGATAGTCAGCATCTGGTGATTGGCGACATCAGTGGAAAGATCAGAATCCTTGATCTGCATCAGCAAGTAATTACCCATACATGGCAAGCACATGCCTCAGTTATTAAAACAATCTACTGCTCACGCGCTGGTCAAAGGATGGTCACAGGGTCTAACGATAAGACTGTAAAAGTTTGGAACCCATTGGTTGACAATAGACTCAGACATACTTTTGCAGAATATCGCTGGATGCTCAACACAGCAACCATAGCTCCATCGGGCAAATACCTAGCCATCGCTGATAATGACTACCGTTTTGAAGTCGTAGAAATGGAAACATA
>DAOTXB010000090.1:0-5788 GCA_034435575.1 Anaerolineae bacterium | reverse complement strand
AAGCCAGCAACCATTGCGTCAGATTCTCCCTGCACAAGCGACAGGGCTTCATCAAATAAATGTTCCGCCTGACCATATTCATCAAGAATCATATGAATTTTACCTACGCCGAATAACCCCATGGCTAATCCGCGTGGATCGTTGAGTTGCTGGCGCACGGATAAACTTTCCTGAGCATAGGTCATTGCCTCCTCGAATTGACCAAGTTGATAATAGCCTTCACTCAAGTTATATAGATTCTGTGCTAAAGGTTGTTGTTGACCGGAGTCGCGCAGAAGCTGGCATCCTTCTTTAAGGGCTTCCACACCCTTGGCAACATTTTTTCTCATGAACGCCGTGATCCCGAGATTGCATAAGGTTAATGCCGTTCGCCCATAATGTAGGCACTCTTCAAAATGCGCTTCAGCCACAGTCAATTTACCCTGCCGGAGCGCATTTGCCCCCATGTTATTCAAGCTACGTTGGGCACCACTCTTGTAGTCTGTCGCCAAGGACAATTTTAGGCTTTGCTGGTAAAGCGCATCTGACTCATCATAACGACTTTGCAACTGTGCCGTCCGCCCCATTTCTAGCGCTAGTTGTATCTGTAACCGTGGCGCGGCCAGCCCACCTTCCATAAAGATGGTTTGTGCAAAAGTATGATGCTCCCACGCATCAGCGTAGTTGCCACATGACATTTCCAATATGCCCAGCCAGAGATGTGCCTGAGAAAGTAAGTAGTCATCTTCGCTGGACTGGCTCACATAATTCAGATAAATGTTAAGACATGCTCTTGCGGCATCAAAATTGCCTGTAAGCGTGTGCAATTCGCCCAAATAACCGGCAAGCCGAAACCATAAATCATCATGAGAGACTGTATTCCGTAAGGCAACATCAAGCAAGTTTTGCCCCTCAACATAGCGACCAGTCGTCTGGCAAAGCATCATGAAACCAGTAACCATAGTAGCGACATTTTGCGTAGATTCAAATGTTGTGGCAATCAACCATGCCTGACGTATATTTGCGAAATCTGGTACCAATTTCAACACAGCCTCTTCTTGATCCCTTAATTCAAGGCTGACAATCCGAGATACCTTATTGCTATAGAAGTCTAGAATGGCTTGTCGCGTTACCATTAATTCACCATTTCCCTCTAATTTTTCTGACGCGAAGTAGCGAATAATCGGATGAATCTCATAGCGCGCCTGCATCCTGTCAAACTGAATAAGGGAACACTTTACTAAGGAGAGAAGCCATTGTAATTGCCCATCTCCCACCTGTAGCGCCGCTTCACGCGTAAACTTACCCTGCAATAATGCTAGTCGTGCTAACATCGTTCGTTCGGATGCCGGCAATAATTTCCATGAATACTCGAAAACAATACGCAGGCTACGCTGACGCGATGGTATTTCACTATGGTCTACGGATAAAAAATCGAGGTTTGCCTCAAGTTCTTCAGCAATATCTGCAATCGATAGTGCGTGCACCCACGCCGCCGCTAATAGAATGGCTAATGGTGATCCATCAAGCTGACTGCATATTTTCCTTATCACAGGTAAATCTTCATCGCTGAACTTAAGATTCCTATCAGCCTGTTGCGCCGCTTGCACAAATAGCGTAACAGCATCCGATAATGTGTCGGGCGCGTCTTTCAGCGATAAGCCGTTTACAGAAAAAACATGTTCAGCGGGTATTTGTAACCGTACGCGGGATGTAACGATAAGTTGTAATTTTGGTGCTGTTTGAAGAAATTTTTCCAACAAGCTTGTTGCGCTGTCAATATGCTCAAAGTTATCTATGATCAGCAAAATCTGCTTTTTTCGTAGATAATCGTTCATAATATCTTGTGGTGACCGCGTCTTTGAAGGTTGTAACTTCATGATATTCATCAGGCTGGCAAGTAATTCATCAGCAGTCTTCAAGCTCTCTACTGCAACAAAGAAGACCCCATCTGGATAATGGATTAAACACCTCTGTGCAATCTCCACAGCCAGACGTGTTTTCCCTTGCCCCCCCTGTGCAATCAACGATACCATCCGGGTATTGGTGTTGGTCAATTGTTGCTCTAATAATGTCAATTCATGAGCACGTCCAACAAAAGCGGGTGAAAATGTCGGTAAATTGTTCCGTGTCCCTGCCATTGTCACCAATAATTGGCGCAATAAATCATGCGTTTCAAATGAGGGTTCAACATTAAGGCGTGTATGCAATGTCTCGGTGCAATGATCATAAATCCTGATGACGGCATCACGATCATTGCCATGAGCTTCGATTCGCATTAAGTACTGATAGGTGCGCTCGCGGGTATTATCATATGCAAGAAGGTCGTGTGCATAACGCCGGGCTTCGTCTATTTTGCTGGTGCGTAATAAATGGTCCAGCAAGCTGTCATAATATTTGAGTAAAGCCAGATAATGACGGGTACTTTGTCGCTGATGCCATGCAACAAATCCCGATGCCTCGTCTATGTGAATACCATCAAGCAAATCGCCCTGATATAACCCAATCCGTTCACGCAATCCTTCTGCCGATAAATTCTCATGTACTGATTCCTGTGGTTCATCAAATTTGGCAACATCCAGCCATACGTCTATGTTGTGTTCAAATTCAACTGTGGAACGAGAGATCTTCAGGAGCACATCGCTACTATTGCCCAATATTTGTCGAAGTGAGTAAAGTGCTTGGCGTAAATTTTGCTTGGCACGAGCCTCCGTTGTTTCACTCCAAAATAACGAAGCTAATATCTCTCGACGATGAACCTTGTCAGATTCCACTGCAAGATAGGCTAACAGACCGAGATGATGTTGTGTGGCGAAGTGCTTGCGCTCTCCATCAATATAAAGTTTCGGCGTACCAAACAAATAAAGTTGAATTCTAGCGCTATTTTTAGGCTTAATGTCTCTCACAGTCTTTGACCTGAAATTTTAATATTTGCTGGGAAGATGTCTACCATACTGATCGTAAATCCTATACGAGCAATCAATAAGCATACAGTTAACTGTAGCTTCAGCTCTACAGTCATATGTTCATCTGTCAAAATAGATTTCTTAGATTATAGCATTCTACCCGGTTAAGATCTCTCACATCAATCCCTACGGAAACCATTGATAATTCAAGTTTGACCAAAACGTGCCAACAAGTAGGATCCTTTGGAAGGCTGGATAGTCTAGTTACCGAGTTAATCTGGTGCGTAAACGGCGCATTTCGATCCTGATCTGCGCTCAAACTAAGGGACAAATTCACCTGATTTATGGCAATGAAGGCACGCAGGCATTATTTACAGGGTTGGCGACACAGGAAGGCAGTGGTGACGACAAGTACAGCCGGTCGCGACCGCTACTGACCGTCGATGAGGTCATCACGCCGCAGATCGGCAACTGCACCATCTTCGCCCGTTATGTCGAAGCGGGGTTCGCCACGCAAGTTGTGCTGAACGCTCGTCTGACGCGCTTTTACGAGCGTGAGGACTGGAAGCGCCGTTTGAGAGCGGGTGAAACGATCGAAACACAGCTGGAACGCGGCATCTTGCTTGATCTACCTACCCTGCCGCCTGCCCCGGCAGAAGAGGTAAAAGAGATTATGTTAGATGATTGGCGACAGATTCAGCGGCTAAAGGAACCTACAAACATTCAAGAACTGCTCAAATGGAATAGAGAGTCGGGAACTCATTCGATATTGGAGATGACACTAATAAGCAAGGAACCCGAATTTGGAACAGTATCGCCCTTGAGTGCGGAAGAATTACGTGAGCAGTCCGGCACACTTCAACCGACGCATAAGCAGATAGAAATCTGGTTGAACAACGATGACATGTTCCAGTTACGCAGACGCTGGATTGGGCTATACATCATTGTTTTTGAAGACGAAAACCCCACAGAAATCTGCTTTGCGGGTTTTTCCGGAGATTGATACACGGAGTTATTGACTTGACGTTTAACAAGAACAAGATGGTACGCGAAATTGGGCGGCACGGTAGTAGCGATAGCCGGTCTTTGAATAAACCTTTATCGGTTGCAGCAGTCCGATCTCATCCCAGTGTCTTAGTTGACGACGAGAAACCTGTGCCATGCGTGCGAATTCGCCAATTGTGTACATGTTGTCCTCACTTCATAAATCCTCCACCAAATCGGGTACAGCTCAGTTGTTGTCTTTCACACATATTGGAACAAGTAGCATAATATTCAAAAGCGCTCTATCTCAGATGAGATAGAGCACTGTGTTTTAACTGGTTTTACGGCTCCGGCGTGACCTCTGGCGCGGGGTCGTCCGTCGCTTCCGGTGGATTGTCCGTCGGAGTTGGCACGACCACAGGCGTTTCTTCTGGTGCAATAATCGGTTCTTCGGTCACGATTGGCTCAACTGGAATGATGACCACCGGCGTCGGTGTTACGGTTGCATCCGGTGCAGTCGTCAAGACCTCACCTCCAACCACCAGCGCATCAATCGCCACTGGAGCGCCACCCAACGGCACGATTCGGATTGTGTGTTCGCCGTCACTCAAACCGCTAAAGCTCGCCACCTGACCGAACGCGATTTGTGCTGAATTTGCATCAATTCCACGTAACGGCTCACCGTCGATTTCGATGACAAACGTGCCGTATTGCGGTCCCGCCACATAGACGACATCAACCTGTGTGCCAGTGAAAGTCATCGTCAGTGTGTCGGCTACGCTTGTCGTGCTTTGCAGATAACTCGCGCCGACAGCGTCCTCGCCGGATTGTTGCGTCCATGTACCTGTGCGCGAAATGCGTCCATCCTCAACCTGCACCATCAGTGGTTGAATATTGATCGACAGTGACAGGAAACTCCGCGTTTCTGACCACGACCCGACTCCGGTCACATTGTAAGCTTGCACGCGCCAATCGTAACCACCAAAAGCCAACGGATTCGGCACTTGTAGCGAACACGTTCCTGCGTTACAGATATTCACAGCTTCGTGCCATACTTCGTAAGCGACGATGCCCATGCCGTTGGTGGTTTGTAGGTTGTAGTAGGTTGCAGTATTAACTGTGTTCCATGTGAAAGTCGGGCGATTGGTCTGATAGATGACTGCATCATCGACCGGGCTGTTTAACGTCGGCGCGGATGGCAATGGTAAGCTGATATTGAACACCGTTTCACCATTCCATTCGCCTAACCCGGCACTGTTCCCGCCACGCACATACCATGTGTACGCCCCATTTTCGGGCATCGTCAGCGATAATTCGCAGTTGGTTGAACAGGTTACGCCTGTGCCGACAATATAAGGTTCGTAGCTGATGTAGCCGTTCGGTCCCGCGATATAAACTTCGTAGACCGTCGCCTCAGTGTCATGCGTCCATGAGAACGTCACGTTGACATCGGTCAGTTGTGCGTCTGCTACAGGTGCGACTTTCGTCACCGATTGTGGTAACTCTTGCACCACGCTGAACCCTGTACCCGCATCCCATGCCGTCCAGCCCGCCGCGTTGCCAGCACGCACATACCACCTGTACGCCCCGTTTTCGGATAACGTTAGCGACAAATCACAGTTAGTAGCACACGTTACATCGGTGCCGACGATGTACGGATTGTAATTGACGTAACTGTTCGGTCCGGTGATGTAGACTTCATAAACGGTTGCTTCTGTGTCATGTGTCCATGAGAATGTGACGTTCACATCGGTCAATTCTGCATCCGGCGCAGGCGCGATTTTGCTGACGACGGACGGCAACATGTCGGTTACGGTGAATCCCGTACCTGTATCCCAGTCGCCCCATCCGGTTTCGCTTCCCGCGCGAAGATACCACGTATACGTTCCGGCTGACGGCGCGAGCAAATCGAGCGTGCA
>DAOTXB010000089.1:0-6668 GCA_034435575.1 Anaerolineae bacterium | reverse complement strand
GGTCCGTTCCCGCGATGGTATGTGACCATCTGATCAATCGTAGAAACCACCTGAGTGGCGGCGCGGGCAAGTGCCGGATATTCTGGTGAATCACGCACAAATTCCATAAATTGCAACATATCAACCGCCGCCCAGATGTCCATATACTGCGGATCATCAAAACCGCCATGTACGAAGGTTTCGTTGCGAGCATTGGCGATAACTTCCAGACCGGCTTTAGGGTCAAGCTGATACAGTTGGAAGAAAGTATTAAGCGCGGTATTGACCAGTGACGAACTTTGTAAGTTAACCACGCCGAGGCTAAAGACCTCATAATTGGTCTGTACATCGCTATAAAACGTCATAAAGGTATCGACAATATTCCGCCCGAGTTGTTCCCCGTTCATCGACGGATCAAACGACAGCTCAAGCAAGAAATCGAGATAATTCCAACCAAAGCCGGGGACAAGCTCCGGGCTGGCAATTGCATAACGGGCGTGTGGGGCAAGCGTTTGATAAATCTCATACCCGCCCATCAAACACGCGTCAAAGCCGACAAAATCGAACAGATCAATGCCGGATTGTTCGACAATTTCACCCAGCGCAAAATCAATTTCTGGCAGGGTGAGTTCATCACCACCGGCGGAGTCATCCGTCGCCGCGCCATACCATGAGCCACCATGATTCCAGACCACCAGCGCATACCGTTGTGCAGGATAATTTTCGATGCCCCATGTGGCAAAGTCGATCAAGGTTTGGGGGTCACCGGTGTTGGTTTCGCCAATTTCTTCCAACACAGGCGAGTTGACACTGCCTAATGAGGGATCAAATTCGATCTTATAGCGGCGTGTGTTTGACCAATCACCATCATCATCAGTGTATTGTTCAGAGCGATCCACCTGTGCGATGATGTTCAAGTCCGGCGTACTGCCGACGAATTCCATTTCGTTCATATCGCCAAGCGCAAACCGTTCCAGATCATTATCTGCGGCGATATAAACCAGCACCGTCCATTCCGGCAAGGTATCCGCATCTTGTTGATAAAGTTCCGGGCGATTTTGTAGCTCCAGCACACGTTGATAACGCGGGATCAAGTCATTTTGTGACCAGCCAATGCCCGGTCCTGCGCTATCTAGCCCAAAGTCAAACTCAGGGGCGGCGGTAACCGATGAATTAAAGCCAACGCCACCCACCCCCACAATAAAAAGCAACGTTGAAAACAGCAACCGTAATATTTGACGCTTCATTGATCGCACAATCCCTCAATAATGGCTCGAAAATTATTACACTTAAGTATACGCCAAGTTAGAAGAATGTATGCACTAATTTGCTCTGTACATAAATTTCTGAAAGCTGATTATTTGTGAAGTATCAATAAGGGCAATTAATCTATGATTTAGAAAGCACTTAATACTTGCCAATCTGAGATTGATCGTCTGTAAAAGTCGCTGTGTCATACTGTAGTCAAGGTTAATGAATAACCGAAAGGAATTTACACATGAATATTAGAGAAAATACACCAGTATTTACGGCAAATGATGAAAAAGTTGGTCATGTTGATCGTGTTGTCGTTGATCCTGTTGATAAGGAAATTACACATATTGTGGTAAAGGCTGGTTTTATCTTTACAGAAGACACTGTTGTACCGATGGATTATGTCCATCATTCTGATAAAGAACGAGTAATTTTAACCGCTCGTGAAGAAGGCTTCGACGATTTACCACCGTTTATGGAAACGGATTATGTAACGGCAGACGAAGACACTACACCAGAATTTGTCCAACCGACATACGCCTCAACTGTGTACTATTACGCACCGTTGAGTGGCTACGTGGCAAACGAGTACAACACGAGTTCAGACCGTCGTTATGTGAACGCACAGGTTAAGAATATCCCTGAAGGAACGATTGTTCTTGAAGAAGGTATGGACGTAGTTAGCAGTGATGGTGATGTCATCGGTAGTGTGGGCGAACTAAAGTTTGAAAGTACATCTGACCAGATTACCGCAATTCTTGTCGAGAGTGGTATCCCATTCTTCAAAGACAAGAAGATCATCCCAACGCGTTGGATTCATAGTATAACCGACGACCACATCAACCTCGCGGTGACTAAGAATTATCTGGAACGTCTACCAGAATATTCTGCATAACATCGTCAACTAACCATAGACAAGCGATAGCGATACCTTCCACGTTATGTGGAGGGTATTTTTATCGTTACGGCTGAATTGGCGTTTATGTGAGATGATTGTTTGAAGGTAAAACACCATTGCCCGCTTACACACTCTGCATGCGACACAATGGTGTGATATAAGCATTGATTAGATCCGTGATTGGCTATGCGTCACGCCCTCGTTATGCCGTTTGCGGGCACGACGGGCACGGAATGCCCTATACCCCCCGGCACAGGTCAATGTGAGTGACATCACCAGAATGATTGGCGCGATCACACTACCGGCGGTGTTCAACACGGGCAATATGCTTTCGACCACAAATGGCGGAATCACCGTTTGATTCAATTCGTCCACATCTGCCCAGAAGGACGGCAACGAGAATAGAATAATGCTCAACGACAACGCCGCCAACACGAGTGACAACCAGAAGGTTTCACGGTTGCTATCTTCGGATAACCCCGCCAGATACAGTTCATCAATCTGGTTCACGAGTGCGGTCAGGCTGTTCACATTACGCTCGGTGTGTTCCAGCAAAATGCTCACTTTCATCTCTTCCAGCAAATAATCCGCTTTATCTGAGCCATATTCGGCACGGCTCCACACTTGCGGATTACTCATACTCTGGCACACACTGACCAGACGGCTGAGGTTCGCCGCCGCATTGACCAGATCAACCAGTACCTCGCGATGTTTATCGATATGCAAGTAATCGTTCAACATATCCTCACGCATCTTACGGAGGGTAGAGACAAAATGTTGCAGAATATTCTCACTCGCCCGCTCCAAAATTTGCGCGAACACCCGCACCTCGACCACAAATTCCACCATGCGTTCCAGCGCATCCCAATAATTGGTATACATTAAGCCCGCGTCACCCGTCGTCGGTAACGTGGAAATATACAATTCTGACCCCGTCGCCCTGCGCGAGGGCATCACCACCGATGTCCGACCAGAGAGCAAACAGAGTTCATCATCCCATGTCGCAAGGTCACAATCCAGAATACTTCGCACAGCATGATCGCTATGAATCGGGAAATAACGCGCAGACGCGGGACCCTTCTTATTATTCGTCTCTTTACGGAGCATCGACCCTTCCAACAGGTTAATCACCTGCTGACGCATATCCCGTGAATGGGTAAAATCCTCCGGCGCGACCACACGCGATGTGCGTTGTACGCTATATTCACGATCCGGTGTGTATTTGGTGAGCGTGGTCAGCAACTCATCTATATGATAAATCACATGCGAATCGTGAATGGTCTGTACATCTCCGGCTTCAGGGATCGATAACTTGATATGCCCGTTGCCATTTTGCTGGGGCAATTTAATCGTCTGCCCAACCTCACGCACAAACGCCCGTGCGACTTCCATCGCCAACTGCCATTGCACCGGTGCATAGCGTAAAAATGGCGTTTTCGCCGGGTCAACCCCCAGCCACGTTAACAAAGTCGTAACCGTTTTCAGCTTTTCGTCACGTTCCTTGACTGTGTAGTTATAGGTGTTCGCCTCTAATTTGTCGTATTCATCAATCGCACTATGCAGATCAAACGCGGTCTGCAATTTGATCACATCATGCGCGATGTTGAGGATAGACGCGGCTTTGTCATACCGACGTACCAGGCGAATAATGAACATACCGGACATCGTGGGACGAATATAAATTTCCCACTGCTTCCAGACCGGTTCGAACAACTTTTTGAATTGCCAGTTCCGACGTAGCGCAGAATAATAGGTGTTCTGCAATGCGGATTTATCCAGTTGATAATCCGGTGCAGAATAATAATCGAGCATATTGCGCCGGAAGACACCGGTCATATAGCCGGTTTCGTCAGCGGTCATCGGATCTGCACCATTGATGCCCGCCTTACCATCGGCGAGTTTAAAAGAAGCTGAACTTTCCAGTTTAGCCGTCCAATCATGGCGCAAAACCTCGGCAAATTGGCGTGTACCCCGCACACTAGTGAACAGTGGCTGGCTCTCTTCCGCGACAAATTCGCGCATATTGATAGCGAGGATGACACATGTGTATCCTCTTGCAGTAATTTTATCCGGCATATTGCACTTGGTTGTGAACTATCCTTATTGAAAGTTGACCGCATTCAGGGATCATCAGCATGATAACCGTAAGAATGCCCTTATACATCATACTCCTATTGTCAAGGGGGGAGGCTTATCGTGGCTGTTCCGGTGGGCGATCCTTATTGAGTGACCAGCATAGTCGTGTTTAACACGGCGTAGTTTAGCTTAATCTTTAACCGTACACATCACGGATTATAATCGCAGAAGATCGCTGTCATCTTCCGCAGGCACAATATGATAAATGAACCCTGCTTTGCCATCTGTCAGCCCACCATCAACATTAATCGTCTTGCCGTTATTGTAACTATAGGCACGGCTCATCGGCGCGGAGTCATCGAACAAATGCCGAATTTGCGTGTGTCCGTGAATAATGCGTTCGCCACCAAATTGGGCGAGCATAGCATCCACCTGTGCTGGATTATTTTTAAAGACCCGATGCTCAGAAAAATCACTCAGGAATTCGCTCCACACACGCGGGTCAAAACTACGCAGAACAGCCTCGAAACGGGCATTGACCGCCTCAATACTGTTGCCATAACGCAGATAAAAGTCACTATCCGCATGCACAATCAACGCATCGCCTAAACGCACCATTGCCGGTAAGTGCGTCATCCACGCCACATGCTCCGGAGAGAGCAACGCGACATCTTCGCGGTCACCCTTCGCGCCTTCAACAAGATTTTGCATAAACGAGATATTGTTGCCTGTATTGATTTGCTCGCCAAAGCGTTGGGCACCCATCAACACCGCTTCATGATTACCGAACAACGCGATCACCTGACCGCCCGCGTGTTCTGCTTGAATTTGTAGGCTAATCAGGTAATCAACCACGCGTATGCCATTGGGGTTACGATTGACATAATCGCCGACCAAACACAATATCGACTCACCCCCGATCCATGTCCAATCCGGCGCAATCCATTTGTTTTTAATCAGCAGAGCTTCAAACCCGTCAAATGCGGCGTGAATATCGCCAATAACACCGATTCGTGTCATCGATTACTCACAAACTCAAAACACATCGTCATCATCGGACGTGGGCGCATTATGCCCGGCATAAACGAGCAGGTCATCAAAATACATCCGTAGCGTATACCCTGCCTCCACACCCTGTAAATCGACCTGAAGATCATCGCCGAAAAAATCATCGAATGTCAGCCGATGAATCTCACTTTGCGGGGTGTTGACTTCGATCTTCACAGTGAAGGTACCACAATCCGCGCTTTTGCCCTCACAGGGATTAAAGCGGAACCGTGCAGAATCCGCCAGCAGAATCGCCTCATCAACATAGGTGTTCTTGCGGTTGAATAAATTGTGATCCGTGCGCGTGCTGACTTTGTCCTTCCAACGCATCCAGACATCATCCGGTAACAAACATCGGAGCGTGTCGTATTCCGCTGTAGACCGACACCAGATTTGACTAAGATAATCCAAACTGAGCTTAGTCGGCATGATGACCTGAGCACGGCGGGCGCTCATCACCTCGTCGCGTTCATCATTGCGGAACCAAGAATCATGATAGATCACATCGAAGGGCATATCACGAAAGGCAGAGGCGGCTTTATAGGTTTTGTTGCGCTGAGTCACATCCCCTTCACTGAAGCGAGTATCCGGGTGTGTCAGTACAGATTCAATGTCGAACAATAAATAGACCGGCACCGGACAATGCGCTTCGCCACGTTTATCTGCGGGGCGCACACCCTCGTTCATGAAAAGATCGGGGGTACGGGGGCGAAAATACAGGCGCACATTGTAGTTCCACCGTTCTTTTCTGGCGGGTTTGAGGACGCTCTGCTTATGTGCCGGTGAATACAGATAATCCCCTTTAAGCGTGGCGGCGATTTCGTGTACATCACCAAAATAAAACAGAAAATAGGGCCACCAATAACGCGCCCCGAGCCAGGGTTCTTCGCGTAAATCTTCCAGGTAACGCCGGAACGCCCGTGAATCGCGCTTTTCCTTACGCACTGTCGGCTTGGTGATAGGCACCGTCGCGGTGGCAGTCGGGTCAACCCGTGCCGGAATTTGTCCAGTAGAAATCGCCTTGAACAAGGTCATCAGCGCGGTGCCATAAATTGCCATATCGGTGAAGTCGAGATAATTCAGATTTTCCAGATGCAAGGGACGATCTGCATCAGCTTGTACCAGCATCGGAATAACCCGTTTACCCTTACGCAGGGCGCGTAATTGCTCCGCACGGCAAATTTCTGACACATATGATCCAGCACTGAGCAACGCCAGCACAATATCTGCGCCTTCGATGGCTTCTTCAATATCCCGTGACCAGCTTGCACCCGCTTCAATCTCAGAGAGATCAATCCACACATCATGACCGGCGGCTCTTAAATCTTCATGTAACCGTTGCGCGATGTCCCGTGAATCTTCCCGCGCATAAGAAATAAACAATTTAGGTGAAACATCAGCCATTGGCTAAAAC
>DAOTXB010000088.1:0-9555 GCA_034435575.1 Anaerolineae bacterium | reverse complement strand
TGGCGCTATGGTACTCGGGTCCGCAAATTCTGAGGATCTTGCGGAACAAGTGTCGGGCATTCTCGCGCAAGAACTGCGTACATTGGGCATTAATTGGAACCTCGCGCCTGTCGTTGATATTACCCATAACATCAGCAATCCGTCCGTCGGCACACGCTCAGTGGGTATGGAGAAAAAACTGGTCAGCAAAATTACC
The DNA here is from genome assembly GCA_034435575.1 of Anaerolineae bacterium. Lineage (GTDB taxonomy): Bacteria > Chloroflexota > Anaerolineae > Aggregatilineales > Phototrophicaceae > JAVJSU01. The sequence goes on along the minus strand of DAOTXB010000088.1, from coordinate 9,359 downwards.
GCCGCACAAATTCGTGGGTATCAGGGAGAAAGCGTCGCCGCAAGTGCGAAACATTTCCCCGGTCTAGGCAATACCCCTATCGACACACACGAAGCCTTAGCAATTATCGACGATACATTGGAGCATTTATGGGAGACAGACCTTGTCCCATTTCGTGTAGCAATCAAATCTCGCACGGCAACAGTGATGGTGAGCCATGTCAAATTTACGCAGATTGATGCAGAACATCCCGCAACACTTTCCGCTAAGGTCACGAATGATCTTCTGCGTGGCGAAATTGGATTTTCAGGGGTCACCTGTTCCGATTGTATGGAAATGAAAGCGATCAGTGATCATTATGGTGCGGAAGAATCAGCCGTTGGTGCGGTGCTCGCCGGACAAGATGTTGTGCTCTCATCACACTCATTTAACAGTGATTCACATTTATACGAACGCATTTATGGCACACTTTTGAGCGCGGCAAAATCAGGACGTATACCTGCTGAACGTGTCGATGAAGCCAACGCCCGTATTGCCCGGCTCAAAGCCCGTTATGCAATTACAAATACCCCATCTACCACACAAATTGGTGATTCAGAACGCATTGCGATTATGAATGATGCCGCTAAACAGGGCATTGTAACGGTACATGATAATGCAGGACTTCTCCCTGTTTCTGCCGATGACTCACGCAAAATTGGGTTGATTGAATTTGGGTCACACTTGGAATCCGGTGTGATGGAAGCGGGCGGACACACGGCATTTACCGAGTTATTGCAAAAGCAATTACCCGGGCTTGATGCAGTGGCTCTCAAATCCACACCCGATAACAGTCAAGAAACCAGAGACAACGCCCAGCATATTATAGAAAACGCAGATGTAGTTATTTTAGCAACACGTAACGCCCATCTCAACGAACATCAACGCCAGGTGGCACAGGATGTCGCTAAAAATGCCAAACAAGTCATTCTGCTCTGTTTGCGTAATCCTTATGATGCAGGCGTGATAAACGATGTCGGTAGTGTGATCTGCACCTGTGGAGATAGTCGTCCTTCATTACGGGCGGCGGTTGACCTACTACTTGGCAAATTTACCTCCACAGGCAACTTACCAGTGAGTATCTTATGATCGTCAGAAGTGGTTTAGAGGTCTTACGTCTTAAAGGTTATAAGCCGTTACAAGGACAGCGTGTCGGCTTATTAACCAATCCGAGTGCTATTGATCGTGACTTCAATAACGCCTATACCATCTTGTGTAATGACGAACGCGTAAATATTACCGCCCTATTCGCGCCCGAACATGGTCTTATGGGCATGTTGGACGATGGTGAACATTTTGAGACACAACATGACCCAACGACGGGCTTACCTGTCTACAGTTTGTATGGCAAGAATCTGAAACCAACAGCCGATATGTTTAATGATGTTGATGTACTGGTCTGCGATATTCAGGATATTGGTGTACGCTACTATACGTTCACATGGACAATTTCATATTTGCTAGAAGCGGCAGGTGAATATGGTGTAACCGTTGTAGTGCTGGATCGTCCAAATCCATTAGGTGGAAAAACGATTTATGGTCCCCCGTTGACTGACGGCTTTAAGTCATTAGTCGGGCGTTATCCGGTGCCGGTAATGCATGGGATGACTCTTGGAGAGATCATCTGGATGATTAACGAAACGTGGAACCCCCACCTAGCACGATTGTCCATCATTCCCTGTGAACGCTGGGAACGCGCCATGAAATGGGAAGAAACCAAATTACCCTGGGTACCGCCATCACCCAATATGCCACATTTACATACATTAAGAAACTATCCCGGTGCGTGTTTGATAGAAGGAACAAACCTCTCGGAAGGGCGTGGAACGACGATGCCGTTTGAAATTACTGGCGCGCCATGGATTGATGGCGCACGTCTGGCGCAACATCTCAATTCACAGGACTGGATAGACGATTGTGGTGTGCGTTTTCGTCCGCATGCTTTCCGCCCTGCACAGAGCAAATTCACAGGCGAACATTGTCAGGGTGTGCAAGCCCATATCGTCGACCATGATCTGTGGAATCCTATCAAAGCATGGCTGAATGTTATCGCAGAGATCAGACACCTGTATCCCGATGATTTTGCATGGTTACCCATCAACCCGATAACGGGTCATTCACATTTTGATCGCTTAGTTGGGAATTCTTCTGTCCGAGAAGCCATCGACAACGGTGTGACAATCGGTCAATTAATCCCTGATTGGCTGGTCGCCGCCGCACAATTTAAAGAAAGTCGGCACCCGTTCTTACTCTATGAATAAGTCATCAAAGATGGGAAAGTCGTTATGCGTATTATCGGTCTAATGTCCGGTACATCAGCAGACGGTATTGATGTTGCTATCTGCAATATTGAGGGCGAACCACCCAAGCTCAAAGCTACTGTGGAGTTTGAGAACACTTATCCTCATGCGCCAGATTTTCAACGCCAGATACTCGATGCGTGTATACCGTCAAAAAGCAGTGTAGATATGCTATGCGGTCTCAATGTAGACATCGGTTTAGCATTCTCAAAAGTTACCCTAGACGCTATACAACAAGCCGATTTAACGATTGCCGATATTGATCTTATTGCTTCGCATGGACAAACAATTTGGCATCAGGTAGAAGATAATGGTGACGTATCGTCCACACTGCAAATTGGTGAAAGCGCGGTCATTGCAGAAAAAACGGGCATCACCACAATTAGCAACTTCAGGGCACGTGACGTTGTGGCGGGTGGTCAGGGCGCGCCGTTAATCGGATATGTTGATTGGTTGTTGCTACGACATCCAACTCGATGGCGTGCCGTACAAAACATTGGCGGGATGGCGAATGTCACTTGCTTACCCCCACTCAATGACGAAGAAAGTAGTGCCCCGCTTGCTTTTGACACAGGACCGGGTAATGCCCTCATTGATACCATGATTAACATCCTCACAGGCGGGGAAGAAATGTATGACCCGAAAGGCGCTTACGCATCTCGGGGCAACATCGAAGAATATTGGTTAGCGGATTTACTCGATCATCCCTATTATCGTCGAAAACCACCGAAAACTACCGGACGCGAAATGTTCGGTAGTATGATGGTTGACGAGCTACTAGAAACTGTTCGCACACATAAAATCCCTATTCAAGATGTCATGGCGACACTGACGATGCTCACAGCACAAACAATTGTCGATGCCTATCGCAATTATGCCCCTGCCCGCATTGACGAGGTCATCATCGGTGGTGGTGGTAAGCATAACCACACGATGATCGATATGTTACGTAGTTTAATGGGCAATGTGCCGATTCTGACCCATGAAGATATTGGAATCGACGGTGACAGTAAAGAGGCATTAGCATTTGCGGTACTTGGTCATGAGACATGGCATAATCGTCAGGGGAATATGCCCACGCTTACGGGTGCAAGTCGTCCAGTGGTTCTTGGGGATATTACCCCCAGCGAAAACTTTGCAACACTTTTAAAACGCACATGGACAGAACAAGAATGACCGATTCAAGGTTTGTCATTGGCATTGATGGTGGCGGTAGCACCGTACGCGTTGCCATCGTTACGCCCGATTTATCAATTGTCGCGCAAGCAAAAAGCACAACCGCAAACCCCAATGTTGCCGGTTATGATACAGCTACACAGACCATACAATCTGCCGTCATGCAGGCACTCAAATCTGCGAATCTATCAGCAAACCAAATTGATGCAGTTGGGATCGGGATCGCCGGTGCAGAATCTCAGCGAGAAGGGACGTGGCTGGCGAGCGTTGTACGCGGTGTGTTGCCCACATCAGCAATTGCCCTGAGTAGTGACCATGAAATTGCCTTAACCGGTGCCATTGGGTCACCACATGGTATCTTGATCCTCGCTGGCACTGGAAGCATTGCCTATGGTGTCAATTCACAGGGAAAATCTGTACTTATTGGTGGCTGGGGCTGGTTGTTAGGGGATGAAGGCAGTGGTTATTGGCTGGGCTTACATGCGCTTAAAGCCACAATTCGCGCTTTTGAAGGTAGCGGAAGACCAACCAGCTTACAAGAACCAATTTTGGCACAATACGGGCTAAAATCACGCAATGAGATCATATTATGGGCATACAATAGCAGTCGACAAAAAGACATTGCCGCACTTGCACCCATTGTATTAGAACATGCACAGGCAAAAGATCCGATTGCGATAACATTGGTCGAAACCGCGGCATATGATTTATCGGTCAAGGTTGCGACAATACGCCATCAACTCAATATGGAAAATTTACCCATTGCGTTTGCAGGTAGTCTGCTTACGAATGACACACCGTTAAGTGCATTGCTCTGCGATCTACTCAAACTTAACAAACGCCCTGAACCAAAACACTCAGCGGTGATCGGCGCGGCAATATTAGCCTTAAACAAACGCCCATAAAAGGAATGATATGCTTACTGAGTCCCGCAATCCTCAAACAATGGACATCGACCAACTGCCCACATTGAACATGCTAGAAATCATCAATGCGGAAGACGCAAAAGTCGCTAGGGCTGTACACAACACACTTCCACAAATCGCCCAGGCGGTAGACATAATTAGCACACGAATGCGAGACGGTGGACGCTTGATCTATATCGGCGCGGGGACAAGTGGACGGCTCGGGGTGTTGGATGCCGTAGAATGTGTACCAACATTTAGCGCACCGCCTGATCTGGTGATTGGTCTGCTTGCGGGCGGGAACACCGCATTAACTCAAGCAGTCGAAGGAGCGGAAGATGACCCCGAAGCAGGGAAAAATGATCTGCTTAATCTCAATTTATCTGAAAAAGACTCAGTTGTCGGTATCGCCGCAAGTGGGCGCACACCATATGTAATTGGCGCAATAGATGGTGCCAATGCTATCGGAGCGTTCACTGCCGCCGTCACCTGTAATCCGGGTGCAATAATGCTTGAACACGCGCAAATCGGCATAGTCGCGGAAGTCGGACCTGAAGTTATCACCGGCTCAACCCGTCTAAAAGCGGGGACTGCCCAAAAGCTCATCCTCAATATGTTGAGCACCGCGGTCATGATTAAATTAGGCAAAGTCTATGGCAATCTTATGGTAGATGTGATGGTCACAAATCAAAAACTTGCTGATCGTGCCCAACGAATTGTCAGTGAGATCACTGGCAAAAGTGTTGAAGAAGCAGGGCAATTGCTAGAAAAGACCGATAATCACGTTAAGTCAGCTATCGTTATGGGCATCCTAAATATATCAGCAGAAGACGCAAAAAGGCGACTAGACGCGCATAATGGCGTACTTGCGGAAATAATTCATCCACGCTGAGTTTGTCGATACCACTCGTATAACACAATACCAAGTGATGTAGCAACGTTCATTGAGCTATTGATCCCAAACATCGGGATATGCACGGCTTCATCACACAATGCGAGCACTTTTGGTGGTATCCCTGTGCGCTCATTGCCCACAACAAATGATGCATTTTTAGGAAGATGTGTCACATAAATATCACGCGATTGTGTGGTGATCTCAACCGCAATCAAGGGATGATAATATCTGACTTGCAAAGCAAATTGATCAAAATCGATAAAGCGGTGAGCACGCTTTTCACTCATCTGTCTGGATACTTTACGGATCTTTCGGCTATCAAATTCAGGCGTATCTATAAAAACCACCTCACGGCTATTGATCGCGTCTGCAATGCGTAAGATCGCACCAATATTGCGCGAATTCGCTACCCCTGCCCCAATAATTGCCGGTCCGATAAACTTTCCTTGAACCTGTTGTTGACGGGCATGTAAGGCGTTTTCATCAAGTTGTTCGACAGGTTTTTGAGGTTTTTCAGCATCGTGATCTGACATATAATGACCAATCTTTTGCACTTTCACACGCAGTTGCTATGATTCCATTATTCGTAACTGTGAGTTACATCAAGGGAAAACATAATGTCATACACAATTATATGTATCACAAGTTACTTTAAGGGTAACGAGTTTATGGTACAGGCAAAAAAAGAAGGATGCCACATCATCCTTTTGACCGAAGAAAAGCTGAAAGATGCGAATTGGGTACACGATTCGATTGATGAAAAATTCCTCATGCCTGACCTGTCAAAATTGCCTGATGTTATCTACGCCGTGAGCTATCTCGCACGCACAAACAAAATTGCGGCAATCGTTCCACTCGATGAATATGACGTGGAAATGGCGGCGATCTTGCGTGAGCATCTGCAAATTCCTGGCATGAGTATGTCACAAACCAAGACCTTCCGTGATAAATTGGCGATGCGTAATGCAACCCAAAATGCAGGAATCAACGTTCCGCCATTTTCGCGCGTCATCAATCATGACGAAATACATCACTATATGAATACAGTTCCCGCGCCCTGGGTTCTAAAACCACGACTAGAAGCAGGGGCAATGGGGATCAAAAAGATCAACAATCAGGATGAACTCTGGCACTGGGTCAATGAACTCGGCGATCAACAATCCTTTCGCGTGCTTGAGCAATTTATCCCTGGTGATGTCTTCCACATTGATTCGATTGTCGATAATGGCAAAATTATATTTACCAGTGTACAAAAATATGGTCAACCACCAATAGATGTTGCTCATGACGGGGGGGTGTTTATCACGCAAACACTCCCCGCAAAAGATGCGGATGCTAAAAAATTGCTTCCACTCAATAAAAAGGTCATCAAAGCGTTAAAAATGGCACATGGTGTGACCCATGCCGAATTCATTAAGGCACATGAAGATGGAAAATACTATTTCTTAGAGATTGCCGGGCGTGTTGGTGGGGCGAGTATTTCCGACTTAGTCGAAGCGGCAACCGGGGTGAACCTATGGGTGGAATGGGCACGACTAGAAATTGCCCATTTGCGCGGAGAGAAGTATACCCTGCCCGAGGTAAAATCACTTCAAGCAGGGTTATTAGTGTCACTCGCCAAGCAAGAATATCCTGATATGTCTGGCTTTACAGACCCTGAGGTTGTTTGGAAGATGAACAAAAAACAACATGCGGGAATCATCGTCGTGGCAGAAACTAAAGAACGGGTTGATGAACTGATCACATCCTACCAAGAGCGATTCATACAGGATTTTCTCGCAATTGCACCACCGCTAGACAAACCTAACGATTAAGCGCATAATGACGCGCTATAGTGATATAAGCAGAGCCACTGCTAATGTACAATAATGGCATCGATATTAAGTTAACTATTCAATAGATATGAAGCAGTCAAAATCAATGCCTATATTTACCGCTAATTATCCTGCCGCTGTTCCCGGCAAAATCACATTGTTGCCTACACCCGAGCGGGTCAGCGCGCGCACTGATTACACCGGAAAAGGTGTAAACATCGCTTTTATCGACTCAGGATTCTATCCGCATCCTGATCTAGGTAAACGGATCATCACGCATGTGGATGCGTCGGATTCGCGCATTATCGAGGGATCACGTTTTGACAAACCTGCACCCTATAGCTGGCACGGGCAAATGACCAGTGTGATCGCCGCCGGTAACGGGCAAATCAACAGTGGGCGCTATCGTGGTATTGCCAGTGAAGCATCTCTCATCCTCATTAAGGTCATGACATCAGAGTATCAACTTAAAGAAGTGGATATTCTGCGTGGTTTGCGCTGGATACTCGGTAATCTAACCCGATACAAAATCGATATTGTGAATCTATCCGTTGGCGGGGACTTTGTCAGCAATGACCCTGAACATCCGATTCATCGCGCGATACAAGATCTCAATAATGCAGGTGTTGTTGTGGTTGCCGCCGCAGGTAATCGTGGACAGGATCATGTGTTCCCACCTGCTAGTTCACCAGAAGCAATTACTGTTGGTGGATTTAACGACCACAACACGCTTGATCGTACACAATGGACAGGATTCCACAATAATTGGGGGACAGATTATCAAGGTAATGCAAAACCCGATGTTATCGCCCCATCGATCTGGATTGCATCGCCAATTCTCCCTGACACAGAGGTTGACCGGGAAGCGCGCTGGCTAGGTCCCTTGTTACAAAAGCCTACCCAGAACATCCTAAAAAATCTGGTCAAACGTGGGCGCACCGAATTTATGAAACGTCGTTTTGAGCTACAACATCCTGATGAAGATGTTTATGTCGCCATGCAAGAGAAAATTCATGCCCACAAACTTATCAACGCACACTATCAGCATGTGGACGGCACATCCGTAGCCGCACCAATCGTAACCTCTGTTATCGCACAGATGTTACAGGCAAATCCAGCATTATCGCCGGAAAATATCCGTGAAATTATCACTCGAACCGCGACCCTACTGCCACAAATTGAGTCACATAAACAGGGTGCTGGAGTCATCAGCCCAACCGGAGCGGTACAGGTCGCCTTAGCCTACAGAGAGAGAGAAAACAAAAATGCATAGAGAACATCATCGCTGGTGGAGCCTATCATTACGACGGGACATGGATTTGCTCATTATTGGACATGCCGGTGCTCGTGTACTGGTCTTCCCTACATCACAGGGGAAATTCTATGAATGGGAAGATCGTGGCATGGCGAACACACTCAGTCATCAAATCAATAATGGATGGTTACAGCTATATTGTCTCGATAGTGTCGATGCCGAAAGCTGGTATTGCTCATGGGCACATCCCAGTGGTCGCGCATATCGTCAAACAGAATATTACAACTACATCATGAATGAGGTATTGCCGCTCAGTCGTCAAAAGAATGACAATCCTTATTTGATGACCGCAGGTACAAGTTTGGGCGGGTATCATGCGATGACATTCGGCTTGAGACATCCCTTTGAAGTGAATCGCATCATCTCTTTGAGTGGGATGTTCGACATCAGCATGTTTACTGGTGGGTATAGCGATGACAACGTCTATTTCAATAATCCGGTGCAATTCTTGCCGAACGAGCATGATTATTGGCGCATTAAAGCGATGCAAAATCAAGACATCATTATGGCAGTCGGGCGGGATGATCGCTTTATACAGGCAAATCGTGACTTCTCTAGTTTACTCTGGAGCAAAGGCATCGGCAATGCCCTGCGTGAATGGGATGGATGGGCACACGACTGGCCCTACTGGCATCAAATGATCACAACATATATCAATGGAAGTGACTAATCCAATCACCCTCGCCAATATTCGCTTAACCTCGTGATAATTCGTTATAATCGCTCATCTAAAAATAATCCTATTGATGAGCGATTGCGCCTACAGCATAAATTGGAGCATAGTTGATGAGTACTGAACCCTTGAAAATTGGTTTGCTGGTTGGGATGGAATGGTCTTGGCCCCCTGCTTTCATTGAGGAGGTCAATAATCGTAATGAAGGTGTAGTTGCAGAATTCGCTAAGCTGGGTGGCACTGCAACGACATCAGAAAATCCA
>DAOTXB010000087.1:0-2731 GCA_034435575.1 Anaerolineae bacterium | reverse complement strand
CCGGCAAAAATCGTCGTATCATTAATATTTGTGTCATCTTCAATAGTATGCAATGCCGATAGATTGCATACGGACATGCTTGCGAGTAAGAGTTCTGTCCCGTCATCTGGATGATTCTGGTTAATCCACCGACAGATTTTTTCGTGGATAGGCAATGCGTCTACACTCATAAAATTGTGGTCTCCAATAAAAGGGCAGGTTGCGATGATTTATTATACGCTCTGGAAGTATTGAGAAACACCGCAAACTTAGGGGTTTTCCGTGTTTTGGGTTTATTGTTCACCTCATTTCGGGGGGAGAGCGATACCAATAAGTATAGGCTTCTTCAAAACCAAAACGGTCATATAGCGTCAATGCGGGTGTGTTGTCATGCACAACCTGCAATGTGCCCGTCGTCGCGCCGAGTGATTTTCCCCAGTGTAATAAACTCTCCACCAACGCATAACCGTGCCCCTTACGTCGATGCGTCATCGCTGTCACGATATCGAATAATCCAACGTGATGCCCGTCACACACACCCAGACCAACCGCCACCGTTTCCCGCCCATCAATCAGGCGCAAATAGCATGTTTCTAGTGTGATACCGTGCAATAGACGACGCATCGGCGACAATTGTTTCTCATCGACGATATTGAGACGGCAAAAATCATCCAACCATGCATCCGTTAATGTGTTATTACTGACCGCAAGATCGCTCCATGCAAAGGGTCGTGGGCGCATATCTGCTGTTTGGATGCTGACGATAGTGCCCTTCGTGTACCCGCGCTGGTCAAGTTGCGCGTCAAGATCATTGGGAATAGCCGCGTCGGTCAGCTTAAATACGGGCGCAATCTCACGCCGGGTAAATTCGGTGATGCAGTGGGTAATTTTCTCATCTAACGGGAGCGATGAACCATAAATCGGGTTGATCGAATTTGCACGGCGGGTATATCCATCAGCAAAGTGCAGATGCCAGCCATCATAATCAATAGTCTCAAATGCCTCCCACGCCTTGAAGTAGAATGTCTCTAACGCACGAATCTGCGCTGGTGTATACATTACCCCTCCTAAAAACTTCCCTGAAAATATGTGATGCGCTACAACAGGTAGAATTTTGTCCGAAACTCTACCCTAATCCAAACAACTGCTTAAGTTTCGTGCATCGAAGCGGTGTGTTATACTCAAAATTATGATACAGCGCAGTCATTATATCGACGAGGTTATGATGGCAAATGAGTGGATTACACAGGTCAAAGTGCGTGGTTTAGCGGGTGCGGTGGGTGTTGCGCTAGATGCGCTGGAACCATTAGGACCTTTAGGCGCACAATTACTGTGGGTCGCACAACCTGTATTGGGTGTATTCGGGGGAGAAAGTGCCCGCAACGCCGCTAACGAGATCGCCGAAGCGCTAGAAACACCCGAGGGTATAGCACATATCCGTGAGCAACTCAAACACGACTGAACCACATTAACAAACAATACCGTGCATCATCAACATAGCACGTAGCACGTTTTACCGGACTCATTTTAATGGCATGCCATCGCTATGGCAGGAGAGGGGGCGGTCAACATGGAAACCAATCCAATTCTGGGCGCTTTGCTGATTGCATTTACGCTCATTCTGGTGTTGATTACCACGAACTTCGTGCGACGGGGGCGGTTACGCTTTGCTTTGCGTCGTATCCTGGCATATGAAAAAATGCCTGAGCTTGCCGGTGTATCAATCGAGGCAAACCGACCACTACACCTATCCCTCGGCGGGAGCGGTATTGGCGACGAAAATACACTGCTCGCAATCGCTAGCGCAGAACTTGCCTATCAATTAACCGATCTTGTCGCCATCGGCGATGCACCGCCCATTTTGACCATGACCAATACCAGCGCCATCCCACTCGGACAAGATACCCTGCGCCGTGCCTATCAGAATCGCGGTATGGTAGAACGCTATAACGCCAACAATGTCCGCTGGTATCCATCGGGGTCACAATCACTCGCTTTTGCCGCCGCTGTCACTGCGATGATGGTTGATGACAACGTTGCCGGTAATATTATGGCAGGGAGCTATGGCGCAGAGCTTGCACTTATCGGTGATGCCGCCGCCCGACAGGACATTCCCTTTATCGCCGTCAGCGATCAAATTGAAGGACAAGCAATCGCCTATGCCCTCAGTGATGAACCCTTGATTGGCGAAGAAATTTTCGCCGCTGGATCATATTTCACGGGGGGCGCGGTACAGGTGAGTGAGACGATTGTTACGGATGTGTTGCGCTGGACAATAATTATTCTCATAATCATCGGCTTTGTTGCCGGTATTATCAACGGAGGCTAGGGCGATGCGATTTGGTCTAAGCTCTGCCTTAGCGACAGCCATCACCATCAGTGTGGGCTTTTTGACCGTTATCGGTCTGTTGCTTGGCGATAGATTTGTCCTGTTTGAGGGGATCGCCGGGGTTTTCTTGCAATTAACCACCCTGACCATCGCCCTGACCATCATCATCGGTATTGTAAACCTACTCAGTGTCCATGTGAGCCGGGTTGGACGACGGAAAAAAGGCGCGATCTATAGCTTCATTCTGGTCATCAGCTTCACTGCGGTCATCGTTTCTTACGCTGTTGACCGAGATTCCAGCATGATTTTGCTAGAAACGGTACAAATCTCGGTTGAATCTGCACTAGCGGGTTTATTGTTTTTTGCGCTGGTCTTCGGCGCATATCGCATGATGCGTTATAAAGTGACTGGCTGGGGTATATT
>DAOTXB010000086.1:0-2885 GCA_034435575.1 Anaerolineae bacterium | reverse complement strand
AACAACATCAATAAACATGCACAGGCACACACTGTAAAAATCCGTGTGTCTCAAGCCGATAATCAGGTTGAAATGAATATATGTGATGATGGAACGGGCTTTGATATAGAGTCGACCCGTGCGACCAGCCTGGGCTTAAACATCATGCGCGAACGCGCTGCCGAAATTGGTGCTGAATTGACAATTGCCAGTTCACCTGGTAAAGGCACATGCGTTCATGTGCGTTGGAAACAGGAGAAAGACCGATGACAAAAGAAAACAGCCCTATACGTGTACTTATTGCGGACGATCATAAGATGGTGAGAAAAGGACTGGTCGTTCTACTTGAAGATTTTGAGAATATTGAGATTGTAGGGGACGTGGGCGACGGTGAATTGGCGTATAATCGTTGTCGTGAAATGTGTCCCGATGTTGTCCTGATGGACATGCTCATGCCTCGTATGGGCGGAATTGAGGCGACTAAATTGATCCGCGAAGCCTGCCCTGATACTCAAGTAATCGCGCTTACGAGTTTCAATGATGAGGATAGTGTGCAAGAGATGCTCCATGCCGGTGCAATCAGCTATTTAATGAAGGACATCTCCGGTGATGATCTTTCAAGGGCTATACATCGCGCCTATATTGGTGAAACAACGCTAGCCCCTGCCGCTGCCCAGGTATTGATTCAAGCAACCGTGCGCCCACCATCACTCGGACACGATCTGACAGACCGTGAATTTGATGTATTAGCATTGATGATAAAAGGGCTGAATAACCGGGAGATTGGTGAAAAGCTGGTCATAAGCAGCTCGACCGTCAAAAATCATGTGAGCAGTATTTTAAGCAAGTTGGAAACCACCAGTCGTACCCATGCGGTTGCGCTGGCAGTAGAACATAAACTGATTGAATAGTTACTCAAAGACGAAATCATTCGTGTGTAGAGTCAGCTTCTTTGTCGCCACTTGGGGTTGACGATCTTCGTTCCTGAAACTTCCGGAATCCACGTGTAAGCCCGGCGATAATTTCTGCTGCAAACTCAAAAACTGATTTTGCCTCTTTATCATCGGTTTTTGCAGCATCTTTGCGAAAACGGACAATCAGGTTATAGAGTAAACTTCTCGCCTCTGTTGTACGCTCTTGCGCTTCAAGGCTGAGTGTTGATTCATCGTCAACGTTATATGTTTCGGTATCAGGCACCTGCTCATTGTTGTCATTGACATCTTTTTGTTTCATATGTGATTAAACCCTGTATCTCCTTATATCGCAATTACCGCAATTAACGTTGGTGCATATTTGTTACATTGTGTTTACTCGTGGGTCATGATTTCATTCTGACGGATTTTTCTCGCTGTGCCCCCTGCCAGTTCACGGAATATGATATAGGGCAATTCACCCAATATATGTCAATTTTCCGCTTTAGATGCATGAATGTTGGCATACTGCATCAAAAAAGCTGATTTTGCTCAATTTGGAGGGGGATCAATCAAATCATCCAGTAGGAGGGTTTCATTTATACACATGCTATAAGTTGTCTATTGCAATGTTACAACTGACCTACCTATCCCGCAATGTCCAATTGACCTATCCTGCAATGTCCAACTGACCTATGGAAAATGGGGTGGTTTGATACAAGGCAAATTGTTGTATCACACATACGATATGACTATCGAATTCAAACATACATAAGGAGATACAGCATGCTTGAGTTAGCCTTACTCTTCTTGGTTATTGCAGTCATCGCAGCGATTTTTGGCTTTGGTGGCATCGCTGGTGCCGCAGCATCTATCGCCGAAATTGTCTTTGTTCTCTTTATTGTTTTGTTCATTGCCGCTCTGCTATTACGCGGTGTACGTTCAGTATAATCAATATATAGGAGGATAAAATTTATGATGAACCCAAATGTAAATGATCCAATGGTTGTTGAGAAGGAAGTTGTCAAGTCGGAAGTCTCAGGAGCAGATTGGTATCATCGTGTTTCTTGGGGTGCAGTATTGGCTGGTGTGGTAGTCGCATTGCTAATGCAATTTGCACTTGAGACACTTGGCGTAGCCATTGGTGCGGGCGCGTTCGAAGTAGGGGAAGATATGCTGAATACTGGCTTCACGACTGGAATAGCGGCATGGCTCGCGGTCAGTGCATTACTCTCATTGTTTGTAGGCGGTTTGGTGACTGGTAAACTTTCGGGCGCTGCTGATCCTATGGACGGTGCTTTAGAAGGCATCGTTGTGATGGGCATTGTTACATTCATCAGTTTTTTCATATTGTCAACAACCTTGAGCTCAGCTATACGTGGGGTTTCCAATACCATCAATGACGGGCTTTCCTTTGTAGGGGCAAGTGTAGAAGATGTCTCGCCCACGGTTGCTCAAGCAATCGAATCACGTGATGATACTTTAGAAGCAATTCGTACAGAGGCTGAAGACATCTTAGCCGATGATGCCTCATTGACATCATTACGTATCGCACTTGATGATTACTTACTGTCGGATGAGCCGGGCAATGATACACGCCAAGCTGCAATTACCGCTTTGGCGACTCAGACAGAACTCACCGAAGCCGAAGCTACCGCCCGGCTCACCGAGTGGGAACAAGAGTTCAATCAGATGGTAAACCGTGTTGAAACCGAATCTGAGCTGGTTGCCAATGACATCGCGGACATCGTGGCAGCAACCGCAGGGATCATCTTTATGATCCTTGTAGCGGGCACTTTTGCAGCAGGAGCAGGCGGTTTTGTCGCAGTATCTGCCCAATCTGAACGCACTGTGACTGAACGCACTGCCACACGTCGCCAAGCGGAGATTGTCACCTAATTGACCCATTTGCGCAAGCACTTAAGTAGAAGTTTGCGGCACGTTTACAACAAGCGTGTCGCATTTTTCTTACACATGTTACTTGAACCCAAAAGC
>DAOTXB010000085.1:0-2302 GCA_034435575.1 Anaerolineae bacterium | reverse complement strand
AATCGCGCTGGTACTCATCGGCTCATGGACGAATATCATTCTACGATTTGAGGGGGATACCCCGCGACTGACAGCTGGCTATGGCGTTTTTGCGCTGATCGTTGTCGTGCCTGTGTCGGTGGCGTTTTATCTGACGATGCGCCATTTTAACGGGGCAATACCTCAGCGTTCAGTCAGCCTGATGAGCGTAGCTAGCATATTTTTTGCGCTCGGTGTCGCCATTCTGGTGTTGCCGTTTGACCTTGTGCCGATTGAAATTATGGCGCTGGCAATTGGAATTGATCTGATCGTACTGGGGTTGGTGATCGCCATTATGGACGCGTTTGATCTCGGTGAGGCACTGTTGCCGCATATGGCGCGGTCACTGGTGTTTTCTTGTATTGTGGCGCTTGGTCTGGGCGGACAAATTGCGCTGGTGTTGTTGCCGGTGGACGGTGTAACGTTCAACGCAGTTTTGCTTATCCTGACATTAACCACGACTGGCGTATTCGTAGTCACATTTGCCAACCCCTTACAATCACTGTTGGATCGGGTGGTATATGCCCGCTTTCCACAAATTCGCGCTGAACGAGATCAGTTACGCGCGGTGTCTGTCGCTGTCAGCCGTCGTGCAGAAAGTCCCACAATCATGCAGATGGACGACAAAGAATTTGCCCGTTTGACTCGTCGTGCGCTCAGTCATTATGGCGACCTGACCAAACTCGCGGCTAGCCCCTTAACGCGATTACCTGTGATCGACGCACGCTTACAACAGCGTGAGGCGCGTGATGATACGCTGGAACGGGCACAGGAGCTTAAGGCATTGCTCACCGAGAGCATCACTCGTCTTAAACCGCGTGGCGATGACCTATTCGGCACATCAGATGAATGGCGCTATTACAACGCCCTCTACTTCCCTTATGTGCAAGGGATAAAGCCCTATAGCCGTCGCTTATCCCTCGATGACTTGGACGCAATCACCCGTGAAGCGCTGACGTGGTTTCGGGTACAGGTGCCGGAGCGCACGCTGTACAATTGGCAGAACGCCGCCGCTAAATTGATCGCACAAGATTTACGCGAACGGGCGGAGGCGCTCATTGAGGTGTGATGCTTGTGTTTAGCCCGTTCCCTGCCCAAACAGTGCCGCAAAACCAGGGTCAATTGCACGGATACATGCCCAAAAATCAGTACCATCGCGCTGGCAGGCTTGTAAGCTCAGGGCGTTATTTTCCGCCTCGGTAAGCACAGTTTCTAAATCCCCATCATTGATGATATAGGCATTAAACGCACGGTCTAACCAGTAATGATAGGCGAATGCACCCTTTTCCCCGGTCTGGAACACCACCGTGTCCGGTTGAGTGAGGAGCGCATCATAGGTCGCGTAAAAGGTTTGATCGACCAGCGGAATCGCGGGATTATTCAACAATGAGCGAAAAGCGGGCATCTCCGCGAATAATTCCTGACGGGTGGCGATGGTGGTGATGAAGCGATAACACGCTTCAGGGTAAAGGCTCTCTGCACTGATGAACGCCGCGGAAACCGTATAACTCGCTGGCGTGTAGATACCTGTCGGAAAAGGTGCCGGTTCATAGACATTTTCGCGAGTGCCGGGCAAAACCCCCACACCACCCAATCCATACTCATCTGTATACAGCGCGGGCACACCGCCACCGATAGGCATACGATCAAACATCATCGAGTCAATTTCTACATAACGAATGACACCGTTACGGGCAAGGTCTAATACATTGCGGGTTGCGTTGACTGCTTCCGGTGTGGTGAATTGTATGGTAACCGGCGTTGTGCGGTAATCAATCAACAGACTACCCGCCGCCGCGATCAACATTCGTAGCGATTGGTTTGCATCGCCAAAGGGGCTAAACGGGGTGCTATCGGTCTGCCCGCTACCGAGTACGGTCAACACATCCATAAATTGTGTATACGTCCAGCCATTCGCGGGGGAAGCCAGTCCATTATCGCGGAAAATGTCGCTATGATAGCGCAGAATGTCCGGTTTTAGGTTGATCGGATAGCCCCACAACGCGCCCTCGCGCTCCAAAAGGCGCAGGGTCATCGCACCGCCGATCAGGTCTGAAATGTCCCAAGTCGCGTCAATGTCTACGAATGGATCAAGGTTACGTAAGAGGCTGAGGTCTGGTAATGCGGTGCCAACATTCGCCTCAAAATAACAATCATAGGTGGTTGTCACTTCATTATCGGGCATCTCCGGTGGAATTTGTGTGAGTGTCACCGCATTCACTTCGGGGTCATTCTGTGCGAAGCTATTCGCCACATCCTGCCACTGCGCCATAGTTGGCAGGGG
>DAOTXB010000084.1:0-2901 GCA_034435575.1 Anaerolineae bacterium | reverse complement strand
TCAGCGATTTTCCACGCGGCTTTCAGAGTATTCGAGAGTAACATGGTAATAGTCATTGGACCCACACCACCGGGAACTTTGGTGATTGCACTGGCAACCTCTTTCGCCGATGCAAAATCGACATCACCAACATATTTATAGCCTTTTTCAGTGTCCGGTGCATCCACCATATTAGAGCCAACATCAATCACAATTGCACCTTGCTTCAACCAATCCCCCTGCACATATTCAGGTAAACCGGCGGCGGCAACGACGACATCTGCATCTTTCAGATAGGCTTTAATGTCTTTGGTTCGGCTATGACAAATGGTCACAGTCGCATTCGCTTCTTTTAGCATCATAGCGACAGGCAACCCGACGATATTACTACGCCCGATGACCACCGCGTTCGCACCATTAAGATCAGCTCCTGCTTCTTCCAAAAGCACCATACACCCTGTTGGTGTTGCCGGGGTAAAATAGGGTTCACGCCCTTTCATCGCCAGTAGACCAACATTCAGCGGATGAAAACCATCAACGTCTTTTTCTAGGCTCACTGCGCGCAAAATTAATTCTTCATCAATATGATCTGGCATCGGTAATTGCACTAAAATTCCATGTACTTTGGGATCATCGTTTAATGTCTGCACTGCTTTCAACACCGCTTCCTGCGTGCTGGATGCAGGCATCACATCGCCAAAAGATGCGATCCCAACACGTTCACAGGCACGCTTTTTCATACGCACATACATCGCCGAAGCCGGATCATCCCCGACAAGCACCACCCCTAAACCCGGTCGATAGCCATATTTGTCATCGAATTTCTTAGCCTCAGCGGAGATTTCCTCACGCATGCGATCAGCAACTACACGTCCATCAATAATTGTCGCGCTCATCTAACTTGCCCTCTTTTAATGAATATTTTCGGTTTAACAGGTTCATTTGACTGCCTATAGAGGCATTTGTCAACAGTTTTGAACAACTCGTACACAAACTTTAGCCCCAAATCAATGAACTATCATGTAACATATATTCAGACTGAAAGCATAGGATTATCAGACCACCCGTCAGGCAGACTGAACAAGGGTCAAGATTTATGAATGATCAAGATTTAAAACTTATGAATAATGAGCAGACCAAACCCAACGAAGAACGTGGGCAATCCATTATCGAGTACACGCTGATTTTGGCGTTGCTGGGTATTGCATTGGGTCTTGCAATAGCGGCGGCTGGACCAGCGGTGGGTAACACATTTGAAAATGTGGTATTCAACCTACTCCAGCAAACCCCTGAAGGCGAAGGACCAGAAATTGGTGGTCCGGTAGAATTCTGGTTAACGGTGACATGGCTGGCACAGAATCCACAATTGGAAGTGCCCCTGCCGACCCGTACACCAGCAGAGCCGAGTACGACACCAACCACGGGACCATCGCCCACACCTTCACCGGTCACACCAACGCGAACGCCGGTTCCGAGTAACACACCAGTACCTAGCCCAACACCGCCGGATATTACGGTAGTCGCGCCATGGATAGATGAAGCTGATCCGTACGCGAATACGGTCAGTAACCCGGAACACTGGCGCGTTGATAACAACGTTTTTGTGGGTTATGACGAGTGGTGTGGCGAATACTATCCAAACACGAACCTATCAGGTACATCTGTAGATGCCTGTAATGAAGAACTCGGTTTCCCCGGTGATGAGATTGATATGAACTGGGGCAATGGATCACCCATCGACGGTTGGCCCGCGGGCAACGTTGGCAATAATTTCTCCATTCGCTTTACACGGGACATTTATGTGGGTCCAGGAGAATCATTACCGATGACATTTACTGCCGGTGGTGATGACGGTTTTAGACTCTATATCGATTATACGGACGGTTGTACAACCTGCTTGGTTATTAATCAATGGAACAATGGTGGGTTTAGAACGCGTACTGCAACGCGTACACTCACTGGCGCGCCAATTACAGGCACAACCTATGAATTGCGTTATGAATTCTACGAGAGTGGTGGTGGTGCTCGTGCCCTCATGCTACTCTCCGCTGGTGGCACCAACCCCGATGATACGCCGGTCAACGACAGTGGTAACCCTGTTGCGGGTGCGGCACAATGTAACTGGGGACGTGACAATGACGACGATTCACTGAGTATGGAGTACCAATGGGAAGAATACGTCAACGGCGACTTCCCACGGAACACACGCTGTCACCTTGAATTCCGTGGTTACGTATACATTGCCAATGGTGATACCAACCTGGACCCAACCGAAGTTCAAAACTTACCAGATTATGGCACGGGCAACCCTAATGACCCGATCATGCTAAATCCTGAAATGGTATTCTGGGATGTGTGGGAATTTGATAGCAATCGCACGCTTGGCTGGTTAGAAATCGCTGAGTATGTTGAGGTGTCGCCGGGCGAAGCAGATCGTGGCGCAATGTCATGGACTCGTATTCCGTTACATCAAGGCAGTAACCAGAACTACAATTGGACACGACATACCGTTGACTTAACGAATGTAGGTGGCGTGAACTTCTCCGGCAAGCGCGTAGCCTTCCGCTTTGTGATGGAAAATCGCAATACGGGCAGTACGCGTCGCTGGTACATTGATGATGTTGAATTCCGCAATCGCACTATTCATGGTGAAGATGGCATCGCGCCATTCACTATCAGCAACACACCAATTGATATGAACTTACCATTAGATCAACGTGATTCTGATAACACATCGTACTGGAACCTGAACTTCATCGAGCAAACTGAAGACTTCATCACCTCACCAGAATGGCAGTTGACGGGTAGAAATGCTAATCCCGCAGATGGTGGATGCTGTAGCTTTGAAGACTCACCCGGTACACGCTATCGTGATCATGATGAAGCGCCAAACAGTAACAACATCGAAAATGCACGTATCCA
>DAOTXB010000083.1:0-5526 GCA_034435575.1 Anaerolineae bacterium | reverse complement strand
GAAATCACACCAACACCGTTCACAGGGCTGGCATTGACGGTCAACCAGCAGGCGATCATCAACATTGATACCTCGCTTCGTATGAGAGAGGCACCGGGCACCGACCAGCTACCCTTGCTCACGCCAGCACAAACTGAAATCCGGCTTGCAGACGGCGAAATCGTCACGATTATAGATGGACCTGTAAATCGCACCGGATTCACATGGTGGCAAGTGCAAAGAGCAGATGGTCAAATTGGCTGGATAGCAGATGCCATTCCTGAATTCGGGATCAGAACATTGTTACCCTTAACCGGCGATTGATCGTGCATGGTCTAACATCATGCTCATCTGTAATTTATCGAAATCACAGTCAATGTTGTCGTCAATCTCACCGACTGCAAAGCGTACTCTGGTATACTGTTAAAGTAATCAAACCTACTAAATCTCCTCAATATTTGAGGGTTAAACATCCTGCACGAAAGGAGGACGGGTATGTCCGAACGCTACACAATTGATAAAGACATCAAAGAAGCTGAAGCTATGGCAGATGCGCTGACACCTTATGTACACGAAAATCAGCTCTACGGCTCTACTGGGGGTGGGTTCTTCAGCAGAATGCCCGCCATGACTATTGGCGGATTACTCATGCGCTTGCGTCGCTTAGATGCCCTGCGCGACCACCTCACCTCACAACAAACGGCAACACTGGATAAGGCAAAAGCCCGCAACACCACTGTCCATAACGAGTGGCGTGTGCATTATGAAAAGAAAATGTTGCGCGAGGCAAATTCCCGCTTAGACGCGATGAGCCACTATTTCGAGGAATGTGCGTCGAACCAGCGTGCGTGTGCCAATAATTATGGACCGGAAGTCCTTCGCAGAACAACAGTACAAGAATTGTTACTCGCGATGGAAGAACACAATATCGAAAGCGAAGAATTGCGCCAGAAGATGCTCGGTACAGATAGCAAATTACGCCGTTATGTGCGCCCTGCGGAGTTTATCTGGGCGGATATATTGCAAGATGCCTATCCTGAAGAGTCATTCTGGTGGATGTATCAACGCCCACCCGCCACCAAAAAATAGATGCTTACAGAACGCCATAATACGATACCATTGGCAGTACAGATCGCTGTACTGCTTTTCCTGTTTATTACCGTAATCACCCTGCTTGACTTACCCATCAATCATTCAGAATCACAAAGTCTGTGGGTCGTGGACGACACCGCACCCATGTGGGATGTTGCCCCAAGAGATACTCTGCGCGGTATTCGGGCGAACGTGACCGATATGCTTGACCGAATACCCGAAACAGGCTTGCCACCTGTCTACTTTGTGGTGTTCGACACATGGACGATGCTTTTCGGCGAAACATTATTCACAGCACGGTTACTCTCTGTCCTCGCCACCGTTGGAGCTATTGCAGTCATTATTCGCGTCACATCCCACTTTGACCGGACAAACTCGCGACAACAAGCACTCATCATCGCGAGCCTGCTGGCGATCTTCCCTGCGCTTACGATACATATTTATGGCGTGTTGTTGTTATGTGCGTCAATAGCCGCGTTGGCGCTCATCAACTGGTGCAATCAACCGCAAACCACACTTTTTCACGCGCTAATCTATCTGCTATCGCTGACCATCACACTATTAATCGCTCATGTCACTGTGCCTATGCTCTTGGTGCATGGCCTGGTCGCGTGGCGGGCACAACGCCTACGTTATTGGGGCATACTCTTTACATTAAGCCTCATTATAATTACGCCGATCATGGTCATTTTCGCCCCATCCGATACCGCTATTTTGACAAGTATAAGCGCATTACAAACCGCTGTTCTCGCCGGTTTGACCGTGTCTTTGCCATTCATAGTGGTTGTGTTTACGGTCAAGTCACGCCTGTTGTTACCGATATTCCGCTATGGAAGTGTTGGTTTGATCGCGACTATTAGCATTGTGCTGATACTCAACAAACCCGATTGGCAAAGCACAATCACTGAAGTCGATAATTTACGCGATGACACTACACCTGCGTTAAGCGCAATCGACCCACAAAGCGCCCTTGCCTATTATGAACGTCAGGACGCACGATTATCACGAGGAATTACTGTTGATGTAGGGTGGCGGGTCTTCACACCAGATGAGATCGATACGATTTTGAACAACATGCGTCGTGCATCATCCATCTGGGTGATCTTGCCAGAAGATGACCCGAACACCGCCGAGATACCACAATTACTCGCACAAACGCGCACCTCAACCTATAGTCAGCGCTTTGATGGATTGCACATTCAACGCTTTGATCTCAACGGCTAGCTATTGAAGGAATTAACATGCTACGCCTTTTTGTCGCTTTGGGTCTTCCCGAATCCATCAAACAGTCATTGATCGCGCTACAAACCTCAATTCCGTCAACGCGTTGGGTTCAACCACAAACACTGCATTTGACCTTACGCTTTATCGGTGATGTGGAGGATAATCGTGTTGATACTCTCAAAACGAGGTTATCACAGGTAAAGCCTCCCGCGTTTGACATGCGCTTACATGGGAGTGGGCGCTTTCCGCTTAACCCACAAAAAGCACCCCGCGTGTTATGGATTGGTGTGGATGCACCACCAGCATTGCACACATTACAGCAGAAGATCGAAGACACGTTACAGGTTATGGATTTCCCGCCGAATAACAAACCATTTAAGTCACACATCACACTAGCGAGGATCAAGGCAAAAAAGCCCTTACCGGAAGTTGGTCACTTTCTTGATGCACATGCCGATTTTGCGACAGAGCGTTTCCACGTTCAAGAATTTTTACTGCTTTCCAGCATGTTAACGCCACAGGGATCGCAGTATACTCATATAGTATCCTTCCCCTTGATTGGAGCTTAGAGCATCTTGCGTAAATGGCTTATGGCACTCGGAACCGCGTTCGGCGCATTCACACTGTATTATGCAAATCAGATCGAACCGAATTGGATCGAAGTCACCCATCACACTGTCACCCTACCCCGCCTTGATCCCGCTTTTAACGGGTATCGAATCGCACAAATCAGCGATATTCATGTGGATACGTGGATGCACGGCGAACGGTTACAACGGGCGGTTGATCTGCTAAACCGTGAACATGCAGATCTGGTTGTCATTACGGGTGACTTTGTCTCAAGACGTGTGATCTATGATGCGGATCAACTGGCGAACGCACTTAAAGCGATACAGTCCGAAGATGGCGTGCTGGCAATCCCCGGAAATCACGATCATTACAACGATAACGCGATGGCACGTATTCGAGAAATTCTTGCCTCCACCAACATAGTTGACCTGAGCAATCGTATCCACACACTAAAACGGAGCAATGCACAATTATGTATTGCGGGCATTGATGATGTTGTCCAACGTAGAGCGCGGCTTGATCTTATCTTAGACTCATTACCACAAGACACCGCCACAATTTTGCTCGCCCATGAGCCGGATGTCGCAGATATTATTGCACCATTAGGGCGTTTTGACCTACAACTTTCTGGTCATACACACGGCGGACAGTTACGATTACCCTTTATTGGTGCGCTTATCTCTCCAAAGCACGGACGACGCTATGATATGGGCTGGTTCAGGATCAATGACTTACAGTTGTACGTCAATCGTGGATTAGGGATGGTCACCATGCGCTTGCGGTTTAACTGCCGTCCAGAAATCTCAGTTTTTACACTTCAAGCAACATAAGAACGACATCAGGTGTAAGATAGGATAAATATAACGAAACCACATGAGGGGACTATATGATTGAGCAACGCTGGATAGATTCACTCAATGATCCTGATGCTGAAATCCGTAAACGTGCTGTGGAGGAAATCACTAAAGCGGGTACGCCAGAAGCAATGAACTTATTAGCAGGTGTTTATCGCAATGATCCAGACGCGGAACTGCGCGAACTCGCCAGACAGGGCGGCATCCAATTACGCGAGCAGGGTGTCACACTCAGCGGTTCTATGGATACACCCCAACCAGCTTCAACGCCAGAACCTGCGCGAATGCGCCAGACTGCCACTCCAGAAAACTCAGTTTTCCATAATGCGCCGAAAACGCGAGAAGGCAGTTGGGCGGATGTCTCGCAAATCTTGATTATCTATGGCGTGGTCGTTACCGTCGTCTCATTTATCATCATTCAACTGCTCGTCAGCGCCTTCGATCCCTTGCTAGTAGAGATCGAAACTGCCACTTATGCCACTTTAGAAGAACGTGAAGTTGCGTTTGCAGTCGCCGATTTTATGCGTAATGGCACATTCTTTTTCTTCATTGTCGCCACTTTATTCGGAATTTGGTCCATCATAGCGCTTGTTCTGCAAACCTATTTGATTGACTATCTTGCGATCAATTCTTTCAAAGGACAGGGCAATATATTCGCATTCGTGCGTAAATATGCCATCGCTAACGGGGCATTTACCGTTGGTACCGCCGCCATTGTTGGCTTCGTCATCATTAATGCTATCGACGCTATCGCAAATGCAAACAGCACAACAGTCACAAGCACTGAGGCTGATGCCATTTTTAATAGTGTCTGCGGGTTGATATGTTTCTTTTTTCTCGCAATCATCGCGGTATATTGGTATTTTGGAAGGCTGATTAGCGTGCACTATAATGTGTCTACATTTCAGGGTATTGGCGCGTTTCTCGTCGGGTCTATTGCCACACAGATCGCAGGCGGCTTTGTCTCCAATATATTGCAGGCAATTTTGTTACCATTCTTTTAACCGTTTGTGCCAGACTCTGGCATTATCATTCATTAAAATGACGCATAGTCTAAGACAAAGAGTGACGAACCTATCATGATTTCAGAAGATCTGATCGATATGTTGATCGACCCTGACCCGACAATTCGGAAACAGGGGGTAAAAATCCTCGCAAAATCGAAAAATCCTGATGCGCTACCCTATCTTGCGGAAGTCTACCGTGATGATGAAGATGAAGAAGTGCGTGAGCTTGCCAGAAAAGCGGGCATTTATATCAAGAAGAACGCGCCTTCCGCTGGCAGTATGACCACCAGCGATAGCCTGTACGCTGATGATGGCAACGATGAAGACGATATTGCCAGTGATGTAAACAACACGCCTCTCCCATCAGACATCCAAGTGTCAAAAGTTAACGAAGAACGGGCGAAGGGGTTGCTCCAACAGGCGCTCGATCTCAATATGCGCGGGGATAACCAACGCGCGATTAAAGCCTTAGAACGTGCCCTTGCGACTGACCCACGCCTCGGTTTCGATAGTTATACGGTGAGCTTTGCCGCCACGATTACCGGTATGCCCGGTCAAGAAGCTATTCAAAGCCTGATGCCGGATGATTCCAAACTCGAAAAGATGCGACATTCTGGTTCATCTCGCAAACGTCGCTCCGGTTTACATATTCTGCTCACCTATGCCGTGATTATCGGTGCCATTATGGTCTTAGCGGGCTATTTGGTCTTACCCTGGTTTGCGATTGGTAGCATAGAAGTCACCGAGCCAACCACAGGTCAGATTTTTACCGTCAGTGAAGTATGGGATTTGTTAGAAGA
>DAOTXB010000082.1:0-4042 GCA_034435575.1 Anaerolineae bacterium | reverse complement strand
GTGAAGATGGAACCGCCGGATGCAACCGTGCCCGCAGAGCATTATGATGGTGAGCTTTTCCCACATTTATATGGGGAACTCCCTGCATCTGCTGTGATTGATGCCACAAGACTTAATAAAAATAACGATGGACAGTACGAGAGTACCATACGGTAAATTACGATTTCGGGTTATTCTATTTATGTGGTGTTTATCTCCCTCAGAAATGTGGGTATCTTGCTGATGTGACGGGAAGCGGTCTCGATAACCAAGAGATCGTTTTTCGTGTTTATACCCCTCTTAATAACCACATATTTCCTATCTATTTCTACATAAAAGTTTCGGTAAATTCTTAGAAATAAGTGGTGGTATACGTTTACAGACCCTAGGTACGATGTCAACTTACAAAACGACTGCTATGTAGGGCAGGATCTGTGTATTCTTCCGCACAGATCTATTAGATTTTTTTCTAAAAACAAAGTGAATCACACTCACAAAACACAGCTACATAAAAAAACAGGATGTGACAATGCATCACATCCCGCCTGACTGCTCAAAAAGCGTGTAGTTTCCGGTCTTGAGCAGTCTCTATCATATCCCTCCAAAACGGAGGTAACGCCCATAAGGGCATAAATCATCCGAACACGCCTGATTACGGTCTTGGGTTACGCAACCCGGTCCAGATGGCTGGTATTCTCATCATTTTTCGGCAAATACTCCGCCTGGAACCGATTAAGTTCCTTCATCAACCGCGAGAGCATCGCCTCATCATTCTTAATCTGTAGAATAAGTGCCGGTTTGCCCACCTGAATTTGTCCGGTGAGGGCTTCGGCATTTAAACTCCGAAAGCTGATATTGATTAATTGTGCGGCAAACCGCCCAACAGCAATCCCCAGCAATGTACCAAATATAATACCAAACGCCATGGCTAACACAGCTAAGGGTGTGGGTATGGTTAACGCCCCCAATTGTACCAGCCCTAATGCAACGAGTGTACCACCTGCGATTCCGCCGGCAATACCCCCTTCCATCGCCCCTAAAGTGTCGTCGAGGACAACCGTCTCACCACTTGCCGCTTTCGCGACAATTGCCGCCCGTTGAATAGCAACATCACGGACGTTGGTGATATGGTCAAGCGCATTGGTAAGTAGCATACGCGATGGGAATATTGCGATAATGATTTCACGCGACATATCTAATCCCCGTTAAACTTTTCCAACTCCAATAAAGTTTAACATGAAAATATGCTATCTTTCGCCTAAATTCAATAGTTTGTTCATTTTTAGTACATTTCTTACAGTTTTGCACACTATATTTCAGTGTAAACTGCCAGAAGTACTTCTCTTCATGTTGCTATTATGACGCTAAAATGACAAGTCATCAAGTCCAAGACATGAATTGACCACAGGATACCCGTAAATTTAACACTATCTTTAACGTAAACAGCCCAAAATTCAGCAACAACTGTGGATGATAAATGCGCCTGTTTATGTTGAATTTAGTGCAACATCGTCAGCTTGTCGGGATTGACGACCATCCGAACCGCATGGATTGTGCCATCCGAGACATCGATCATCAGGGTGCCATAAACTCTATTTTTGTCGTCATAGATGAGCAAGCCGATTGTACCGTTAACCTCCGCGAAATCTGCTCGAAACCCATCCGGCATCTTGGTGCGTATGCCGATCAAGAAACGTGCTACACGATCTGCACCGGAGACAGGTCGGGTTGCCGCCGAGCGTTTCCCGCCACCATCTGACCATAATGTGGCATCTTTGGCGAGCATTTGCGTCAATCCGTTCAGGTCTCCTGCTTCTATCGCGGTCATAAAGCGGGAAAATAGGGTCGCATGTGTCGATTCATCACTTTTGAAGCGTGGACGGTTCGCGGTGATGTGTTTCTTTGCACGACTGAAAATCTGCCGACAGGTGGTTGGTTCGCGTTCCACAATACGGGCAATTTCGTCATAGCCATAATCAAAGACCTCACGCAATAAAAATACCGCCCGTTCTACCGGAGTCAAGGATTCTAGCAACACCAAAAATGCGATCGAGAGTGAGTCACGCTCCCCCACAATTTGTGCGGGGGAGGTGTCGGTACGGATAGGCTCCGGTAGCCATGTGCCGAAGTAGCTTTCGCGTTGCACCTTTGCGGATTTCAAGTGGTCAAGGCATAAGCGGGTGGTAATCGTACATAAAAAGGCGCGATGTGACTCAATCGTCGCGCTATCTAATGCTCGAAAGCGCAAATAGGCTTCCTGTACCATGTCCTCGGCTTCCATCGCACTGCCCAGCATGCGATAGGCAATACCAAACAGGTAAGTCCGATGTACCTCGAAAATCTCAGCTGATGTGCTCATGGGCGATACCACGCTTTTCTTCTACTTCATTTACTTCATTTGATAGCGATTCAATCGGTTTGCCCTGACCCGCCCAGCGATAAGCGCCAGTATAACGCCGTTCCAGGTGCAACATCCAAATCGTGAAGCGACAAATTTGCTCCTTGATGAATACACCGAGCCGTCCGGTGGTGATACGCTCACGCGGGCGATCATCTCCGTTTACCCACTGGATCAACCCGTCTTTACGCCCCAGACTCATGCACTGCACCAAATATTTGAAACTGAATGCCTGTAGCGGTTCGCCCACTATCATACGAGCGATGTTTTCACCCGCTTGCGTGCCCATCGGCATCGCTGTCGCACACGCCATGCGAATCGGGGCGTTCGGCGCATCGACAAATTGGGCGGAGTCACCGACTGCATAAATTTCGGGATGTGAGATTGCGCGTAAATAAGGGTCAACCATAATTTGTCCCATCGCATTGACCGTAATACCATTTTCACGCGCTAGTGTCGGCACGGTGAATTTGCCCGCCCACAACACCACTTCATGCGCGATAGTGCGCCCATCATCCAATACGACAGAATCCGCATTTATGCGGGTGATGTTGGCATGTTCAGACACCGCAATGTTCAAATTGTCGAAAGTTTTGCACAGGTACGCCCGTGCTTTATGACTCAGCCCTTTACCGAATAGACCGCGTGTCACCATTTGCACCTTGAGCGCGGGATAACATTCGGCAAACTCCGTCGCCGCTTCGATGCCGGTCAAGCCACCGCCACACACGGTCAGCGTACCGCCATGAGAAGCGATTTCCAGCAGACGCCCCCGTAAACTCTCGATCATGTGCGGGTCAAGTGTGTAGGCATGGTCACGCACACCGGGCACACCGTCGCGGTCAACCATACTGCCGAGCGCATAAACAAGCGTATCGTACGTGTGTGTTGATTGTGTGTTGCCCTGTTTAACCGTTACGGTTTTTGCTTCAGGTGCAATTTCCGTCACCCAGCCCTGCATAAAATCGATGGCTTTATTGTGCAAAATTTTCGGAATGTGATGTGTTTTCAGCGCCTGGTCGGATGCCTCCTGATGCAACCGAATACGCTCTACAAAATGTTCGCGTCCGTTAATCAGCGTGATTCGTACTTTATCATGATCTGTGACACGTCCGGCTAACCGGAGTGCCGTTATTATGCCTGCATAGCCCGCGCCAATAATTACAACGCGATAGGGTTGATTGTTGTCCATCATCTTACCTCATAGGATTCATTGAACGATCTACAAGTAAGGACGAGCAATCCTATGCTTTTGTGACACAGTGAACGGACTCTTGCCAACGACATGCAAAGTATAACAAATTAGGCATAATCTGAGTTGCGACTATTTTTATGCAAAACTCACGGTAGCTCTAGCTTCTGTAAGGGGGTTGTCCTGTTTGACTGTGGGTTCAGCCACAGGCGTTTATTCACATTGACCATTCAATTTTGATGCGATAACCCGCCGTCCTCAACCCGCATCAGGTTTTGCATTACAATATGGATGGTTTACCATAGAGCACCATCAGACCAAGGCAATCCTGAGTGGCGCGTATGTTTTCCCGACTCTCCGTGTATATTCTGCTAATCATTATCGTGAGTGTTTTGTCGATTGTCGGCGCGATGACCGCCGGAGCACGGATGATCCATGCCGATGTGCTGACCTATTTTGGAGAGCAAGGATAC
>DAOTXB010000081.1:0-3085 GCA_034435575.1 Anaerolineae bacterium | reverse complement strand
CGTACACTTAGTAAGGCGTTGTTGCCAAGAATCTACATGGAGTGTGAACAATGACATGGCAAAACCAACTCATCAGTTCCCTGGGGGGAACACGGTCTACACAGGTGGATCAAGCGCTTTATAGTTTCCGCAAATTTATTCGCTCGGCTGTCATTGGTAGCGTGATTTTATTGGTCTGTGCATTAGTGGCGATACTCTGGGCGAACTCACCGTGGTCATCCTCATATTTTGACTTGTGGGAAACACATATCACGCTGATTATGGGCGAATGGGTGCTGGATTTAACCCTGCATCAATGGGTCAATGAAGGCTTGATGATGATGTTCTTTTTGCTTGTTGGGCTAGAGGTCAAAGAACAGATACTTGTCGGCGAATTATCATCGGTAAAACGGGCGATGTTGCCGGTAGCGGCGGCTATTGGCGGCATGATCGTTCCCGCGTTGATTTACGCGATCATCAATGGTAGTGGTGAAGGGAGCGAAGGCTGGGGTGTGCCCATGTCCACAGACATCGCTTTTGCGCTCGGTATTCTGGCGCTTTTGGGTAAGCGCGTGCCGTTGAGCTTGAAGGTGTTTCTGGCGGCGTTAGCCATTGCCGATGACATCGGGGCGATTGCGGTCATTACGCTCTTTTATACCGATTCGATTGCCGTTGAGGGGATTTTGTTGGCGCTCGGCTTATGGCTGGTTATTTTTGCGCTGGGACGTGTCGGTGTGTTCAACGCCTTCATCTATTTTGGCTTATCATGTGGCGTGTGGTTGGGCTTTACAATCGGTGGCATCCACGCGACCATCGCGGGTGTACTGGTAGCAATGGCAATTCCTGCACATGCGTTAATTAACCCCGATCATGCATTTCGCCGTTTAGTCAACGCCATTGACCCTAATCGTATGGGCGGGCGGGCGCTCCTCCATGACAAAGATCAGCAAGAATTGGTGCATGATCTGAACGCGGCAGTGCATGATATTGAACCACCACTGGTACAGCTTGAACGTAGCCTACAACCCTGGGTGACATTTGTCGTCATGCCCTTATTTGCACTCTCAAATGCTGGTGTGGTTATCGGCGGAGACATCCTCAACACATTAACTAGTCCGGTTAGTTTGGGCGTAATTTTTGGCTTACTGGTGGGTAAACCTATCGGAATTACCTTATTTGCCTGGTTAACAGTGCGTTCTGGTATTGCGGAATTACCAAGCGGGTTAACACTCCTGCATATTCATGGCGTAAGCTGGTTAGCAGGAATCGGCTTCACGGTGGCATTGTTCGTGACCGAATTAGCCTTCGTAGAGGCGCATGTGCTGGCAGATGAGGCGAAAATTGGGATATTGTTTGCGTCATTCATCGCCGGAATCATCGGATTTAGCCTGTTACGCTGGTTGACCTCATCACAAGAGATTGCGCCCACACCCGAAAAAGAAATGCGTCCAGCATAAACGCAACTGCACGACCCAAAATAGGAGATAACTAAACAGGTGTATGATGTAGGACTTTCGCTTCCATCGTTTATTGTAATGGAAGTGTGTGGCGATCTTCCCTAACTACCTAGAAACTGTAGGGACAGATCGGTGTATCCGTCTGTAAGTGAAACCGGAGGCATACCTAGATGCCTCTCTACAAGGAGGACCATAACGATTATTCAATTAGGCGAAATTTATTGGGTGCAGGCGGGCATTAGTGACGATGCAGAACCGCGTATTCCTCATCCTCATGTGGTCATCCAACTTATCAACGATAATGACCAACCGGATAAACAAACAGTCGTGATGTGCGCGATCACGACTAATGCTAAAAAGTTTAACTTCCCCGGGAATGTTCTCTTGGAAAAAGGCGAAGCGCAGTTATCCCGTCAAAGTGCGGTTGAAGTCTCCAAAACACTGACCATAGATGCAGATTTGCTGGGTGCGTATATCGGTATGTTATCTGACCAGCGGATGACACAAATACGGGCGGGCATACGTTTCGTGCAACGGTCATTTTTGCATCGTTAGGGATCATTTCTCTAGCGCTCTCAAAACTCACATATACTGCTGGTTTGCCTCGTCGTCTTGACTACCGAGCAAGTCATCAAGACTCATCTGCCCGACCTGACTATCATCCAGAAACGCCTGCAACTCACTGCTAATCTCACCATCGTGGCGCACATGCTTGCGGAATTCAGCATCTTGCGAGTCTTCCCACCGGAATTGATAGGTTGCCAGGCGCACACCATCACCGCTAATCTGTACCTGCCAGCGTCCATCCATCGCGCGTTCATCGTGGACAGGCAAGCGCGTCGTCGGTGTAATCAGGTTACGCCCACGTTTGAGGTCATAATGATCCTCGTGTCCATACACCTTCTGTCCGCTGTCATCAAAAATCTCGAACTTGATGATCCCCGTTGCAGTGACGGGCACGCGTAATTGTACATACGGCTGTACATAATCGACATCATCCAGAACTGGTTGTGTACGGTGAATCACCGGTGATTCATCCCCTCTAAATGTGAGCAAGCCAATATCCACAGGCAAGACCTGTACATTGTCGGGGTTTAACCCCGCGCGACGGACGGCATCAAGCGCATGTTCACGGATATGGTCGACATTCGCGGGACGGGCGCGTTGTGCCATCTCGCGTCGGTGCATGTAATCCCCATCACGTCGCTGATATTCACGTTCACGTCGCCAATTATCACGATTTTCCAGATCATTTTCGCGTCCGGATTCGGTTTGTCGGTACATATAAATCGCGCCGAGGATACCCATCAAAACCGCCATCCCCGGTTCGCCATTTATGATGCCACCCAGTGCTAACAGTCCTAGAAGACCCGCCGCTACCCATTCACGCGGGGTTAAATCGAGATTATCCAATGTCGTCTCCCTTAACCCTGATTTTGCTGTTGACTCTGGTCACGGAGTAATTCTTCAAGACTCATCGGTGATTCAGCGCGTGGTTCGCTTGTTGGTGCCGTTTGGGGTTTATCATCGCTCAAGCGTGCATCCCGTTCTCCATCGTTGCCGGTTACATAATAACGCCCACCATTGCTTGCCGGGCGCACCCGTGCGCGTCGTTCATCATACGATGGTGTGAGCGTAAAGCTATGAAT
>DAOTXB010000080.1:0-3459 GCA_034435575.1 Anaerolineae bacterium | reverse complement strand
CTTTTTTGGCGCTAGTCTGGACATCAACCGCATTCGAGCCACGTGTCGGTTCGGTCAGACCAAATGCACCGAGCCTTTTCATCTGCACCATATCGGGCATCCAACGCGCTTTTTGTTCGTCGTCGCCCATCGTGCCGATGGAGCCGAGCGCCAAACCGGAATGTACCCCGTAGAACGTGCCGATAGAGCCGTCACCTTTCGCCAATTCAAACATGACCAATCCCATCGTGAGTGGGTCTAAGCCAGCCGCGCCGTGTTCACTGAGCATACCGCCGATGATCGGTAAATCTTTCAAGCCCATCGCTATATCGCGAGGGAATTCCGCTTTGTCCCAGTAGGGGTTGATGTTGGGTAACACGACATTTTTATTGAAATCGCGCACCATATCGCGGATTTCGCGTTGATGGTCGTTCAGGCGATCTTCTAAGTGGAAAAAGTCAAAACCTGCTTTTGTCGCTTTTTCGAGTTCGTTCAGCATAAAAATAAACCTCTGTATCTCAATTAATCGAATCGTGATTAGATTAAATATACCATCGCAGAATAAACCATGTATATAGGATTTATGAAATTTTAATGAGATTTTTCACAAATAATGTAAATTTTCCTTAATTATTGGGAAATCTCCCTGTAAAAAGTCGCCCACAAAATTTATCCCACATGAATTCCCGCAATTTCCCACGTTTTTGGTGCAATTAAGGCTCGAATAGAGTAGACTACAAGTATTCGACTCACCGCCAATCAAGTGATACGAGTTATGCGACTCCAGCGTCAGCGATCATCTGTGTATACCCGCGCCAATCGCCGCCGATTTCCCGGTTGTTTGCCGAATATGCTCCTGCTCGGCTTACTTATTGGCGTGGTCATTACGGGTTGGGATTGGATCGAACGGCAATTTATCGCCCCACCGAATAGTGCAATCAATGGTGATCTGGGCAATGCCTACGGCGCGTTTAATCAGGGTGACCTGAATGCAACCATTGGTATCACACAACAAGTCTGGCAACTGCAACCCACTCGCTCCGATGCGCTGTTGTTATTGGTGCGCTCGTTGATCTATCGTAGTTATGTGGATTATAACCGTGACGTTGACCGTGAGATCGCGCTGGATTATGCTCGTCTTGCCTACGAAAATAACCCGACTGATCCTGATGTGATGACTGCCTACGCCTTTGCGCTACAGGCGACACTCCAACCGATTGAAGCGGCGGATCTTGTCCGTGCAGTTTTACAAGATGATCCAGATCATGTGATGGCGTGGGTGGTTTTGGGGTTATCTTATGGCGGAGTCGGGGGGTATGAACGCGCATTGGCTATTAACGCACAAATTGATGTTGATGATGACTCAGTTTTCGCGATGGATGTGTACCGGGCGCGGGCGATTCATTTTCATGATCTGGGGCGATATTTGGAGGCGATCAGCGCCATTGACAACGCCTTAGATATCAATAGTCGGCTGATTACGCTCCATTTTGAACGCGCACAATATACCCGTTTACAGGGCTTGACCGATTCTTCGGTTGCGTCTTATTTCCGCGTCATGGCGTTCGATTCGGACAATGTCAAAGCGCGATTGCGGATGTGTGAACTAGCGAGTGTGTTGCGTGAAAGCGAGAACGCGCTCGATTATTGTGGACAGGTTACACAAATTGCGCCTCGCTGGTCAGAGGGCTGGTATCGGCTGGGACGTGAATATTTCTTACTCGGTGAATATGACCTCGCCGCACAAAGCCTGAATCGCTGTACGTCGTTGGAGGTGATGCAAGGTGTCTCGCCGGAGGAACGGCGATTTGAGTGCTGGTATTTACAAGGGCAAGCGGCAGAAATTCTCGGCGATTGCGACACGCTCCTGCACACTTATGAGGAATTCCGCGAGATGACGCAAAATGCCGACATCGCCGAAACGTGGGTCTATCCACCGGAAGGTCCCGCGATTTGTGTGGGACATAGTGATGGTGGATAAGTCACCTATCGTTCAATCGAGAGTGCTTCCACCACATCAAGCAGCTGACGCGGGGCGATGGGTTTCATCATCAGGCGATCAGCGCGATCAAGGTCTTTGGAGATCATCTGTGCAACGAGGTTGTTGGCGGTGGCGACAATGACACGGCAATTGTGCAAACGGGGGTCTGCACGGATTTTCTTATAGATGTAATGACCGGAGACTTCTGGCAGGTTCATATCGAGCATAATGAGGTCAGGGACGATGTCATCAAGGCGGTCTAGCGCGTCTTTGCCATTGGTGATAATCTCCGAACGCAGGTTAATCATATCCAGGGTTGTGGCGTAGACATCACCGATAGCGGCATTATCCTCAATAATTAGCACAAATTTTTCACTCATAATCTCGCTTCCAAAGGTGTGGTGCTGATGTTTCGGTTAAATATACCTGCAATTTGAGAGTCGTATCAACCCATTCATTCTATTTTACCCATTAATTTACGTTCTACATTTCGTTGGTATTGATGTAATTCTGTGATGTTGTGCTAAGAATTGCCAATAATACGACGACTGTCAAATGCTAACCCTACCCTCAGTATAGAGCAAAGTTCGCATATCTGCGTTGAGATAACTTGACATATTAGCGATAGCTAATGTATAATTCTGAACAGGTGTGCTAGCAACCATCAATATCGAATTCGATTGACAAATAATAGGGAACGCCAACGTGCCTTCCACAACCAGAACCAGCCAGCAGGCAAGCGCGGATGTCTTTACGGCAATCGCTCATCCGGTCAGGCGTGAGATTTTGCGCCTGCTCAACACTAAACCGTTCAGTGTGTCCGGCTTGAATAGCCATGTTGATAGCTCACAATCCGCGCTTTCTCAGCATCTGAAAATTTTGCTGGATACCGGATTGGTCAGGCGAGAACGTGATGGCAGAGAACAGATTTATCATCTACAACCCGACGCGTTACAGGGCTTGTTCGATTGGGTGCGTCAGTTTGAGGTGCTGTGGTTTGAAAGCCTGAGCAAACTTGACTCGGTGCTTGACCAAATCGCAGATGATGAAGCACACGAAGCGCAAAAGACAGAGGACGACAACAGCGATGCAACGTAACCTGCGCTTTGAACGCTTCTACCCGCATCCACCGGAGCGCCTGTGGAAAGCACTGACCGATAGTCGTTATCTGTCGCAATGGGTGATGGAGAATGACTTCCAGCCAATCGTCGGGCACCAATTCACGTTTCGCACTGATCCGGCACCTACATTTGATGGTGTGCTACAGGGTGAGGTGATTTATGTGGATGCGCCGCACGAACTCGCCTATACATTCATCGGCGGGATGATGCGCCATAAAACGGTGGTGCGCTGGACACTTTTGCCCAACGAAGCGGGTACAACACTCCGCTTGAACCATGACGGCTTTACCGGATTTCCGGACATCATCATCAGCGCCATCATCGGTTTTGGCTGGTCGCGGATGTTTAAGGATTTGTCGGCTGTGCTGGATGCTATTG
>DAOTXB010000079.1:0-2498 GCA_034435575.1 Anaerolineae bacterium | reverse complement strand
AAGAACGCGACGGCATTACCACGCGGCGATAGAAAAATTTGTCGCCCTGTAGAGGAATCAAGCTGGATGATTTCATATCGGATTGCTGAATTTGTGGGTGAGCCATAGTACAGCGTTTGCACATTAGTATCCGGTTGTGCAGTCGCAAGGTTGGTGATCGTTTCGCTGTCATTGGCATTGATAAATGCAATTAAGGGGCTGGTAATTCCTTCCGAAATCGCGTCAGGTAATTCTATGATTTCAAGATTATCGTACACAATCGTGCTTGGTGAAATTGGGGTCTGTGTGGGTTCAGCGGTTTGTGTTGGCGTAAGTGTTATCGTCGCGGATGCCGTGATTGTTGGGGTCGCTGTAATTGTCGCCATCTGGCTGGCTGTTGCTGTAATTGTCGCGGTCAGCGTGGGCGTGACGGTTGCAGTCGCTGTTGAGGTTGCTGTAATCGTTGGTGTGGGGGTTGCAGTGGGTGCTTCTGTAGCGACGTTACATGCAGTTGTCATCAAGATGATGATTATCAGTAAACGATGTAATTTCATCGTGATCTTTTCCATATGGTCATACAAAACTGAGGAATCATACCACATTTACTGGAAAATATGCCTCTGATCACCCTACTTTCATGAGTCTTTTACAGGCAACTTAATATGCCTTTAGGGTGTAACAGTGATTGTTTGTGTATACCCATTCTGTGCACCGTTGTTGAAAATCACGAGCAAGGCATAAGTGGTTGTCGCTTGTGGGCATACATCGCGTGATTCTTCTTGTGCCACTGCTTCACCTTGAAAATAAACTAGGCTCACCCCACTCATACGCCATGAAAGCTGAGTGCATTCGCCAGTTGCCAATGTGGCGTTTTCTGCTGTAAATATAACTTCCACTCCCTCGGCATTGTTCTCATCAGGAACGCGTAAAAGATCCCCCGGGAAAATATCTACGCTAGCGGTGATGCAATTGCTTTCTAGTATCTCTGAAAGCTCAACATTATGAGCTTGCGCGATGGCATAGAGTGAGTCACCACGCTGAACTGAGTAGAATTGATTCCACGTCGGTGGTGGCGAACAATCATCATTAGATTGAACGTCTGGGGTGGGGTTGTTTCGCGGTACAATAATTGCTTGAGGAACGCTCATTGGACGGGGAAGTAGGTGTGATGGAATTACATTTAACACGCTCGCTGGCGCATTGATAACCGCAGATGGGGGTGATGTTGCGATAAACACTTGCTCGGAGAGTTCGACAGTGACCTGTGTGCCTCGTATTTGTAATATACGTGTTTCGCTCTGACTTCCGATGACGCTTCGTCCGTTAACGAGTGTAAATGATAGCATTGTGTTTTCGCGTCGAATAAAGAGGGTATCATCGAGGGTGACATTGATGCCTGCTAGGGATAAGGTGATGTTTGTATCTATTTCGCTTTGAATTGTCACTGCATTCAGGGAATCTTCACAGGCGATTGTATATAGACGTGTGATTTCCGCACAGTTAATGTCCTGAATAGGAGGCAGTGTTGGCTGTGGTGTGGGACTTGACGGGACAATATCTGAACATCCCCAAAGAGCAAGGCTCCATACTAGAAGACTGAAATAGCGCCACGAATTTCTCATCATCTAGGCGTTGTCTTCTGTGTTATCTTTCGATTCGAGGTTTTCATCGCGTTTAAGCACATAATATGACCCGCGCTTTTGCCCCATCTTGCTCAGAATTTCTTTTGTCACTAAGTCTGCGAGATCGCGCCGGATTGTTTCCGCATGTACTTCTGGAAACAACCGTTGTAATTCGCTATTGGTGATGCGTGTCTTATCTGGTCGATTTAAGTAAAGTATCGCTTCTTCTTGACGTGGGTTGAGTGGAATATCCGCGAATGGACTCAGGATGAGTGATTTTTCGTCAGTATCTTCTTCTGTTGATCCATCAGTATCCTCGGTTTTTTGATTAAAGAGTACAACCCGAAAACCACCATCAGTTTCAGAGAAATCTGGTTCGCGTAATCCCTGTGATTTCATTAATTCCAGAACACGATCCACACCATATCCTAGACGTTCAATAAAGCCCATATCAGACAAGATTTGCACGATGACCGGATTGCGTGAATAGCGCTCATCTTTGATATTCGCGATGGTGACAGGTCCGGGCAATGTTCCCGCACTATGGATTTCCAGATGATCTTGAAAGATAAATAACCGAATACCATCACCCGTAATGCTGTAATCGCGGTGTGCCACAGCGTTCACAACAAGCTCACGGGCGGCTTCCATCGGATATTCATAGACTTCTTGCCGTTCCATAGTGCCTTTTAATGTCACGCCTTTTCGTAGATGGTCAACAAGAAATGTCTCTGCTTTACGCATCTGTTCCGGCAGAGTCCCCATAAGGTCTTGACGGTTGAAGGTGTCTCCCATCGTTTTGCCAGCAAAGCGCACCGCTGTAATTTCTGAGCCACGAACAAAGCGCTGTGTTTCTTTGCCGAACAGCAACATGCCAGCATTGGTTGGGCGCAATGA
>DAOTXB010000078.1:0-2369 GCA_034435575.1 Anaerolineae bacterium | reverse complement strand
GCACCACCTCAATGGAATTAGCGGTATCATGCCAATCTTCGATCATCGCAACCGCCATCGCGTCATTGTTACGGGTATAGATTTTTCGCAATTGCATGATCTCGCCAGCGACACTCACCTCTTTACCGTTATGAGTCTGTGAGTCTAACTTGAGTTCCGCGACATCTATCGTTGTCGTCTGTGCCAGTGCATTACGGAATTTGTCCACCGGACGACCCGTGACATATAAGCCCAGCAGTTCCTTCTCCCACTGGAGCATCTCACGCTGATTAAACTCGGTGGCATCCGGCAAATTAGACAGCAACGCATCGTCCATGCCAGAGGCTTCACCAAACATATTCATCTGCCCGACTTCTTGATCTTTGTGATAATCGCCACTGTAAGAGACGATGCGCTCTAATGCGTGATATAGCGTAGATCGCTTGCCGAATGACACCAGCGCCCCGACTTTAACCAGACTTTCCAACGCCCGCTTCCCTACATGGCGTAAATCCACCCGTTTACAGAAATCGATTAAGTCAGTAAATTCTTCGCCTTCATCGCGTGCCTCGATGATATATTGCAACGCACCCGCCCCGGCGTTTTTGATCGCTGCTAAACCGAAGCGAATCGCCCGTTTACCGCTTTCAGGGTCGGGTTGAATGTCAAAATCGAGCATACTGTAATTGACATCCGGCGGTAACACAGGAATGCTCAACCGACGACACTCTTCGAGGAAGGTGGTTACCTTTGCGGAATCATCACGCTGAACCGAGAGCAACGCCGTCATAAATTCTTCAGGGTAATGTGCTTTCAAAAATGCGGTCTGTACGGTAATCACCGCATAGTCGGAGGCGTGAGACTTATTAAAGCCATAGTTAGCGAAGAACTCAATATCATCGAAAATTTTGCCAGCCGTTTCCTCGTCGATACCGTTTTTCGGTCCACGCTCAAGGAAAATTTCACGGTGTAATTGGAGGTCTTTCGCCTTTTTCTTGGAAACCGCCCGGCGCATCAAGTCCGCCTCACCGAGATCATAGCCGAATAATTCGCCACCAATCTGCATCAGCTGTTCCTGGTAGACCATGATTCCGTAGGTTTCTTCAAGAATTGGTGCTAACAGTTCATGACGAAATTCTGTCTCTTCCTCGCCGTGTAAACGCTTATTATACTGCGGGATAAATTCCATCGGACCCGGACGATACAACGAAATCCCCGCGATGATATTCTCGAAGACCTTCGGGCGCATCCCGCGTAGCATCTGTTGCATACCGGAACTTTCCAACTGGAACACTCCAACCGTCTCACCCCGCCCCATCAGTTCAAATGCGTCGTCAAGCATCTGTTTTTGTTCATCAGTGACATCAGGGTCATCATGACGATACGGAATGTTGTCCATCGTGTATTTGATGCCGTGATATTGTTCGATGAGATCGGCGGCTTTACGCAAAATCGTCAACGTGGATAAGCCGAGAAAATCGACCTTGAGCAGACCAATCGCTTCACACGTTTCCATCGGGAACTGCGTCACCGCTTTTAATGATCCACCACTGGGGTCTTTACCCGTAATACGATGCAGGGGTAAATAGTCCACCAACGGACGATCTGCAATAATTACACCTGCCGCGTGGGTCGAAGCATGACGATTAATACCCTGCAATTCCTTCGCCGCGTCCAGCACTTCGCGCAATTTCGGCTCATTGTCGTAAATAGTCTTGAGTTCGGGGATCATCTCGACATATTCGCCGATTTTCTTCTGTTTGGCTTCCTGCGGAATCAACCCAGCCGCACGGTTTACATCAACCAGTGGCACATCCAGCGCCCGCCCCACATCACGCACTGCCGCCTTCGCGCCCATCGTCCCGAATGTGATAATCGCCGCGACCTTATCTTCACCATATTTACTCGCCGCATAGGCGATTAATTCACCACGCCGGTCATCAGGATAATCCAGATCAATATCCGGCATACTCACACGTCCGGGATTCAAAAACCTTTCAAATAAAAGCGCGTTTTTAATCGGGTCAATGTTGGTAATCCCCAGACAATACGCCGCCAGACTCCCCGCACCGGACCCACGCACATTCCACCAGATGTCTGCATGGCGGGCGAATTCACATAAATCCCACACGATCAAGAAATAGGTGTTGAAGCCCATATCGTTGATGATACCCAGCTCGCGGTCTAGGCGATCACGCAATACTTGTTCATGCTTACGGTCACCAAAACGCCAATCCATCCCAATATCACACAAAAGGCGTAGATACGATTCAGAATCATGCCCGTCTGGAACAGGGAAAATCGGTAGATGATATTCGCCACGATCCAGATTAACATCACACATTTCAGCGATTTTGACAGAATTGTGTATCGCTTCTGGCACTTCACCG
>DAOTXB010000077.1:0-1889 GCA_034435575.1 Anaerolineae bacterium | reverse complement strand
TGGATAAACGAAAAGAAGCGTGATGAATACACGCACCACACTATCCCATGATCTAAAGAAAATATCCATCAATCATCGTCCTCTCTATCTTTTTTTGCGACTGCCGTGTTTCGTCAACACCTGTTTGGCAGCTTCTTTCTGAACCGCGCTCATTTTCGGAAACACCATTCTCGTATTTCGATGTCTGCTGCATCCAATGTTTCCTGGAAAGCGCCTTCACTCTCAAATTTCAACTGGTCAAGGCGACGTACTTCTATAGATACACGTAATTCATCATCATCGAAAATCCAGGGATCAAGTACAAGTGTGCCATCCTCGCGTTGCATCACGCGTATCATCTCGCCATTCTTCCCCGGCGCGACATCTAATTCGCGCTGGCGTTCGGGAATCTCTCGTCTACACAGAATTAGTGACATACGGTCGGCCCAGCGCAGAAATGAATAGGCTTCGTCCACTTTTGTTTGTGTGTACCCTAACTGCTTGCGCCAACGTTTTTGATTGGCTTTTTGTGTATTCACAAATTCATCCAGGTTAGTGTCTTCGCCGCGCATCGGCTCATATAGAAAGCTGCTATGTCGAGAGATCAACAGCGCAATCCATACCCCTTGTCGATAGGCATTGTCAATCACCAGTTGCGCCTGCATCTGACGTGTATTCAGCTCGCCCTGAGAAAAATCAAGTGGTGCCCCAATATCAGTCAGATGAGTAGAATTTGACCAGAACATTTC
This sequence comes from Anaerolineae bacterium, assembly GCA_034435575.1. Taxonomy (GTDB): domain Bacteria; phylum Chloroflexota; class Anaerolineae; order Aggregatilineales; family Phototrophicaceae; genus JAVJSU01. Next base: position 1,161 of record DAOTXB010000077.1, on the reverse strand, counting down.
CTGGTCGTCATGCTGTGCGGTGGCGATAACGAGTTCCGTCCAGCGTGACACATGATCAGACTCACGCCAAGCGGCAACCAGCATGGCAGCTAGATTGGCATGTGACCGTTGATAGATGATCTCCCACCCATCTTTGAGTGAATTAACAATCATAAAGTGAGTTATCCTCATCTACCGTTAGCATTCGGCGAGTTGCAGCGGTGCTTGCTTCCTGAGAGAGCATATAAAGACATCCATGCTTCTGCCTGGCGAATAAGATGCCTAACGGACTCGATGAATTCTAGTCGGATAATCTATCAGGTTTATGCACGGTGCTCTTTCAAAATATCTTTATCAACCGTACGCTCGAACACATCTAAAGCCAGTATAATCAAGACAACATCATCAATTTGTCCTAAGAGGGGTATCGTAAATGTGAGCAAATTGAATGGTGACAATATATAAACAAGAGGCAAAAAGGGTATGGCCTTTTGCCATAGCGGAATACGATTATCATTCAATAGTGTCCATGTAAGGCGCAGCCGCCTGCGTATTGACCATAGAACGGTAATCCAGGTACGAAACATCAGCTTTATCCTTCCTACACCGAATCGACGTTTTGCTAACTTTACGCATCCACGTAGCCCAAGTGAAGTCGTTTCATCCATTCTGGCATGGAGAGGTTGTATGAAGATGTACTGTTTCTACACATGAGCCAGATTAAGAAAATTGTACCGCGATTTACGTATACTCTCCTCGTTCACTACACTGATCTTTGTATAGGTCAGTCGGGTGAATTGGATGTTTGTAAATCATGGTTCATCAGTGAGACGCTCAAGTGTATTGCCCGGTTGTTCATCGTGTTTAGTCTCCTCTGCAATGTTTTGTATTGCTTCACGAGAGATGATGCCGATCTCAACCGCATGTTGCGCCGCCCGTAGACTATCGTCTGCTAAAAAGAGTGGGACACTATACTCTGTCGCTAAATGTGAGGCCAACTCAAGAATTTTTTTCTGATGATCTATAGTCGCATTCACATCTCGAATATAAATTGACCGGATGCGATCTGGGTGCCTGCTGGCAACCTCGTAATAGATTTGTGGGTCGTGCTGGGTACTATCTCCAATCAGCAAAAATGGTAAATCAGGGTACATCGACATGATTTCTTCAATGACACTCAAT
>DAOTXB010000076.1:0-12295 GCA_034435575.1 Anaerolineae bacterium | reverse complement strand
GTGCGCGTGTCGGCTTCTTAAACGATGTGGGGCTAGGTTATTTGTCGTTAGCGCGTTCTTCTGGCACACTCAGCGGTGGCGAAGCACAGCGCATTCGACTTGCTACACAGATCGGCAGTCGCTTAACCGGCGTGTTATATGTGCTTGATGAACCGTCGATTGGCTTACATCAGCGTGATAACGCCCGCTTAATCACCACATTAGAAGGTCTACGCGATCTTGGCAATACCGTGCTGGTCGTCGAACATGACGAAGATACCATGCGAAGCGCAGATCATCTCATTGACCTTGGACCCGGCGCGGGTGAACATGGTGGCAGTATCGTCGCGCAGGGTACACCGGCACAGGTCAGCAGGAACAAGAAAAGTCCGACTGGTAATTTCTTAAGTGGGCGTTTCAAAATTGATGTGCCAGAAATGCGTCGTGAAGGCACTGGTGACGCGATAACGATTAAAGGCGCACGTGAGAATAACCTCAAAGATATTGATGTAGATGTTCCCCTCGGGAAGCTCATCTGTGTGACAGGCGTGAGTGGGAGTGGTAAAAGTACACTTGTCGTTGACATCTTGTATCAACGATTGGCACAGATTATTAACAACAATAAGAGCCGCCCCGGCGCACATGACTCCATCGAGGGTGTAGACCAGATCGACAAAATTATCAATATCGATCAAAGTCCCATCGGGCGTACACCACGCAGTAATCCGGGTACCTATACTAAAATGTTCGACGCAATCCGTTCGCTATTTTCAGACTTACCGGAGAGCAAAATTCGGGGCTACACCGCCGGACGCTTTAGCTTTAATGTTAAAGGTGGGCGCTGTGAAAATTGTCAGGGACAGGGCTTAATCAAGATTGAGATGCAGTTCTTGCCGGACATTTATATTGAGTGTGAGGTCTGTAAAGGTGCCCGTTATAACCGTGAAACGCTACAGGTACATTATAAGGGTAAATCCATCGCCGATGTGCTGGATATGACCGTGAGTGAAGCGCTCGAATTTTTCGCCAATATCCCGACCATTGTCAACAAGTTAAAAACATTGGATGCAGTTGGGCTTGGGTATGTCCGCATTGGTCAATCCGCAACCACACTCAGCGGTGGCGAGGCGCAACGGGTCAAATTGAGCCGTGAATTGAGCAAACGCGCTACCGGACAAACGCTCTATATTCTTGATGAGCCATCGACAGGTCTACACGCATTTGATGTCAAGCGTTTGATCGATGTTATTCAACAATTAGTGGATAATGGCAACACAATTGTGGTAATTGAGCATAATCTGGACATTATCAAAGTGGCAGATCATATCATTGACCTTGGACCAGAGGGCGGTGATGGTGGTGGTGAAGTCATCGCAACAGGGACACCAGAAGAAATCGCCCTGACAAAAGGCAGTCATACGGGTAAGTTCCTGAAGCCGTATCTGACGCTAGAACCTGTCACGGATTAAGCACGACTAAACAACGATTATCCCTATGGAAAACATACATTCGCGTTACAATGCGAGTGTGTGTTTTTGATTCCGTCATAGAGCATCAACGAAGCCTATGAAACGCAAGCTACGAATATTCATAATAATGGACTGAAAAAGAATTAAAGAGGATCTAATCGTGCAAAATGAAGGAGTTGACTAATTCTTTGAGTTCCATGATACGCACCGGCTTAACCAGAAAACCTTCTGCGCCAGCGGCAAATGCACGTTGACGGTCACGGGGGCTATCGTGTGCCGTAATAATAATCATGGGAATAGTCGCAAGTTTCTGGTCATTCTTCATTAAATGAATGGCTTGAATACCGTCAATAGTACCGGGCAAATAAAAATCAATTAAGATGATGTCGGGCGCTTCTTCTCGGGCAATTTCAATACCTTCCTGCGCGTGTCGTGCAGATAGCACATCGTGCCCCATCGTCTTCACAAAACTAGTGAACATCTCTAGGTTAGCGTTGTCGTCTTCGATGATAAGAATTTTTGCCATAAGAATCCCGGGATAGGTCACATCAACAGAATAGGTGTGAACATGAAAGGTATGTGTTTATTATAGATAAAAATTGATCTTTTGCAGAAATATATATAAAACTCAAAGATGAATAGTGATAAAAAACACAAAAATTTAATTACATATGGATATATCTTTCTCGCCAATCAATCATAGTCGAATATCTAATAATAGCTGTTTAGCCTGTTGAACGGTAGGCGCAGACAACACATCAACCCCAAAATGACGATAATAGGGCGCAATTAAGTGAAGCAGGACAAGCAATAAGAGATCTGTACTCACTATGACGATAACACCGGAATAATTTTCCAGAACCGAGACAAGCTGGCGTAAAATATGTAATACACGAACCGGTGGCGGATCATCTGAGCGAACATTAATAACCACCACCATCATATCTACCACGCTCAACGATTTTTGCTCAATCATTTGTTGCGTACGGGCTAACATTGGCACAATATCGTCGGAATCCCATTTTCCAATGAGGTCTACGCGCAATATATGTGAAGCGTCATTCTCCCAGCGTATATCAATACTCATTTAACGGTGTCCCCATGAAATTTCCAATAAATATTCATTGAACTATAAATAAAGCTATGTCATTGGTGCATATACAGCTAGTTTACGCGATAAGAGTCAAAATGGAAACTTGATTTAGCACAAAGATTATCCATAACGAATGATGTGACAATTTGCCTGTTGTACAAGTTACATAATTCACATAGGGGTATCATTAGAAACTTTGCACAAATTCATAGAATTTTTACTTTCAAATCAGCATTATTGGGTTATACTCGACATAGAGTGCATTAAAAAATCATTAAAATAGCTGATTTATTCAGCGAAGGAGTCGCTCCCATGACTGCGGCACTAAATATGCCATTAATCGAAAAAACAACTCCTAGTGCTTATGAGACTGCCATCGCGCAATATGATATTGCCGCCAGTCACACCGGTTTCGATGACGGTCTTATTCAGTATATGCGCTATCCTCGTCGCGAATTCACCGTGAACTTCCCGGTACGTCGTGATGACGGTAATCTGGAGATGTTTACCGGTTATCGTGTTCACCATAACACTGTGCTCGGTCCTTCTAAAGGTGGATTACGGTATAGCTTACATGTCGACCTTGACGAAGTTCGTGCGCTGGCAATGTGGATGAGCTGGAAATGTAGCTTGATGAACCTCCCCTACGGTGGCGCAAAAGGTGGCGTTATTGTTGACCCGCGTGGTTTGAGCAAAGATGAGCTTGAACGCCTGACACGGCGTTATGCTTCTGAACTAATCCCGATGATTAGTCCGCAGGGGGATATTCCCGCGCCAGATATGGGAACATCATCTGAAGTTATGGCATGGATTATGGATACCTATAGCATGACGGTAGGGTATTCCGTCCCCGCGATTGTTACCGGTAAGCCGATAGGTATCGGTGGTAGCGAAGGGCGCGTGGTCGCAACAGGGCGTGGTGTCATCATCTGTATGATGGAAGCGCTTCGGTTGAACGGTTATACTAATGCCACAGATCAGCGCATCGTCATTCAGGGTTTTGGTAACGTTGGTGCGAACGCCGCGAGTTATGCCCACGACCAAGGCTTTATAGTTGTCGCGGTTAGTGATGTTAATGGCGGTATCTATAATCCTGATGGGCTAGATATTCCCGCAGTACGTGAATATGTTAACCGCACGGGTAGCCTGACTGATTACCCCGATGCATCTTATGTTACCAATGAAGAATTAATTGTACTCCCCTGTGATGTACTCATCCCCGCCGCCCTTGAAGGGCAAATTACTGAATATAATGCTGATGACGTTCAGGCGCATTTGATCGTAGAAGCGGCAAATGGTCCTACAACACCCCATGCAGATGAAATACTTAATGATCGTGGTGTATTACTTATCCCTGATATTCTGGCAAATGCCGGCGGTGTCGTCGTCTCTTACTTTGAATGGGTACAAGACCTGCAATCATTCTTTTGGGACGAAGATGAAGTTTTCCGCCAATTACGCCGTATCATGATTAAAGGCTACGATTTCACCGTCCGTACCGCAGAGAAGCATGATGTAAGCCTGCGTACTGGCGCACAAATCGCGGCGATTGAACGTGTGGGCGAAGCCATCAAAACACGCGGTTTTTACCCCTAAGCATTTAAATTTATCAAATAACTTTACGGGAACTGTACGTTACAGTTCCCGTTTTTATTCCCTATCACAAACTACCCAATCTTCAACGTGCCCTCACCAATTCAAGCAAGACCCTGTATACTGAACAGACAATCAAAACATCAATAAACGACGGAAAACGATACATATGAATTTCCTCGAACGGATGGCAAAACTCATTGGCATTGGCGATGAAGAAACCTCAAATCCGGAACTCGACACCCTGCGCTTACTGTTAGAACAAGGTCGCGTTTTCAAACGTGCAGAACACTACAATGACGCATTAGACACTTTGGAGCAAGCAGAACGCCTTGCCACGGCACAGAATAACCTGACGCTAGCCACGATTATTTCACTGAATCGTGCAGAGGTTTACATCAGCCAGAAACGCTGGGATGACGCACGCACCACCCTCGAACAATTACAGGACAAACTTGGCGAAAGTACGCGCCAAATCGGTTATATTCTGGATAAATTTGGTGTTTTAGCACAAGCACAGGGCAAATGGGAAGACGCGCAAGATTATTACGAACAGGCGCGTCGTGTTGCCCGCGATAACAATACCCCAACAGCAGAAGGGCGCGCGCAAGGACATCTCGCAGATGTCTATATGCACGACGGAAACGCTAGTTATAGTGTGCATCTGTTACAAGAAGCACTGGAGAAATTGCGGCTAAGTGGCGACCTTGAGCTGGGCAGTTACTTTACAGGACGTTTAGGTGAAGCCTTTATCGCTACGGGTCAGGAAGAACAGGGACGACAATTGCTCGGGCGGGCGTTGCGGATTGCGAAACAAATCAACCACCGCACATTAGAACGTCGCTGGCATCAAGTTCTCGCGGAACAGGCGATGCTTATGCGCCGTTATGTCTCCGCAAAAGAACATTATGTGGAAGCGCTATCCAGCTTCGATGAAGAAAATGCCCGCGAAGCCTATGTGACATTACTCTGTAGACTGAGTAAATCATGCCTGCGTCTGCGCGAATATGACCATGCGCTCGGTTATGCCCGCCGTGCAGTTGAATTCAGCGAATCGCTTGAACCGGATGACATTTCTACACTCAAAGCACAGGCGGCTTTAGGCATCGTATTACGCTCTTTACACCAGCACGACACAGCCATCGACTATCTCAAACGCGCAGAGGCACAATATACGCCCATAGAAACCACGCATGCCGATTACAGTCATGTAGAAATCTTACGCAACCTCGCGGCATCATCCGCCACAGAGGGCGCAATCCCTGAGGCAAAGACATATTACACAAAAGCGCTTCAGCGGTCTGAAAAAGATGATGACCCTACCGAACGCGCCGGAACTTATCGTGACTTAGGCATATTGTTCGCCGGGCAGAACGATTATAAAAGTGCAATCGAAAATTGGTCAACAGCACTTCAATTGTATGAATCAATTGATGATTATGCGCTGGTAGCGCGGTTGTATAACGATATTGCCAATGTACGTCGTCAAGAGGGTGAATATGCATGGGCAATGAAAGATTTTGAAAAAGCGCTAACCACAATCAACCTTGCCGATGACCCGGAAACACGTGGTATTGTGCTGGCGAACGCGGCGGTGGCTTATATCGACGAGGGCGATATTGATACGGCAGAAGCCTTCATGGTTGAAGCCATCCAGCTTGCACAACAAATTGATGACCGCCGTGCAGAAGCTACAAGACGAGGCAATTATGGCTGGTTGTTACTGAGTACGGGACGCGCAAAACGTGCCATTGAAACTCTCGGCTATGCCCGTCAACAAAGCGAGATTCTCGGTTTACCACTTGCCGTTGCGGTACAAACTGATAATGTTGGGCTAGCACATCAAGAACTGGGTGAGTATGAAAAAGCCCTAACCTATCATGAGCAAGCCATAGAAGAGCTTGGTGGCGAAAACACGCCATATTGGGAGGCTGTTATCCTTGCTAATAAAGGGCACGCACTCATTTCGCTTAAACGCGTGCTAACTGCGAAAGCATGTTTTGCAGATATACACACGATCATAGAAGACCATACCTATCACGATGTGCGCGCGCGGTTACTCGCTGGCGAAGCGCGAATCCACCTGCTAGAGAATGATTTCGATACTGCCCGGCAAAACGCTGATAAAGCGGTTGAATATGCCCATAAAACCCGTAAACGTCGCTTACTTGCTGATGGCTATGCCCTATTAGCAGAAGCACAGGCGCGTTCAGGTCAGCGCGATGTTGCAAAAAAGACATGGCAATCTGCCTATGAGCTTTACGCGATTCTACGCTTACCACAGGCGAACACGATACCCGACTGGTTACATACAGACAGCATAGTAAAAGCTACCGATAACACCATAATAGATAATCAACAGGAAACAACGGAAGACGAAACATAACGATGGGAAAGCTATGGTTTATTTCCGCACCACTCTTTAGTCATACTGATTGGGGTGGATTTTTAAAGACTGCGCGTGAATTACAAAATCGCGGTCAAGAGGTTGTGTGGATTAGTGGCGAGAGCATACGGGGCGCAATCGAACGTGCAGGTCTACCGTTTCAGCCAATTCGTGAAACCGGTTGGCTTTGGCCACCCCCGCCCCAGCCAGATATAACCAAAATACCGCCACAAGAAGCTGTCAACCTGCGCTATAAACGGGCGTTAGATACATGGTTGAGTGAAGACATTGTGGCAGAAGCGACACAAGCGCTTATCGAACTTGCGACTGATATTGGTAAACCTGATGCGATAATCACTGACCCATTCCTGAGTGCATCAGCATTAGCCGCAGAAGCGCTTAACGTACCGATGATTGTGTGTGGATGGCCCGCACAAGGTGACCTCAATGCAGATATGTTGTTCCCTATTCAACGCAATCTTGGCTCGGACAGTCAGCAAAGGCTTACACGTCTGTTTGATCGATTTGGGCTTGAGGGTACAAATTTTGCTAAAGGATCTACGCCATCAATTATCAGCCCACACCTTCATATCTGTTATTTCACGCGTGATTGGTACCGTGCAGAAGCCGATACTCTGCTCTGGCAAAATGTATTTGTGGGTGGAGAAAAACGTCCACCACAGGGCGAACCACCTGCGTGGTTACAGGCAATCCCTGAGCAAATACCCATTGGTGTGGTCACATTAGGTAGTGTCTTTACCGGCGATTTGGGCTTTTTCAGCTGGGGCGCGCAGGCACTTGCCCGTGAGAACATCCTGCCGATTGTGGTACTCGGCTGGAATCCAATTGAGCCGACAAAGAAGCAAGAATTGATTGATGCCTTACCAAAGGGTACACGATTATTAAACTGGATACCGTTTGACCATGTGTTACCCAGAGCAAAGCTCATGATTCATCATGGAGGGATGGGCACCACACACTTCGCTGTTGTTCATGGACTACCACAAATTGTTGTGCCACATGCCGCAGATCAACGTGTGCAAGCACGACGGATCGCTCAGGCGAAAATTGGTTTGAACCTGAGCGCGCATGATGTGCGTCAGGGGATGCTATGGGAAGGTACAAGCGCACTAGTCAACGATGATAATGTGCAAAACACCGCCACACAACTTGCAGAAGAGATGGCATCATTAGGAGGCATTTCATCTGCGGCAGATGCGATAACAAACTTGTTTGGTTTATGAGGATCGTAAATTTTTGTATAGGATTTGTGTACAATCCCACAATCAAATTGCATCTACCGGAGAACGCGTTGTAATATACTAATCAAGACTTTGATGAACTACACTATCGCAACTATCAATATCTCCCTAGTCAATAAGGCTGAACTCATGATTTACCGTAATCGAATTGCACATGTGCTTGTGCTATGCTTCATGGTGCTATTTTTCTTCATAACGAATACCAAATCACATGCTCAAACATTAGACGATGCGTGTTATTACACTATAGATGCATGGCAACAAGTAGCTCCAGCCCCAATAAACCATATTGAGGGTGCAACGGCAGTCGTAGACGGTAAGATATATATTTTCTCTGGCTTTACTGACGCCGCATTAAACCCCAGTAACCGAACGGACGTGTATAATCCAACAACGAATGTATGGGAAACGATAGCTACGCCACGTGTTGTAACACCATTTGCCGCCAGTCACATACAAGCCGCCAGTGATGGTCAGTTTATCTGGGTGGTCGGTGGCTTTGAGGGGCAACATCCGGGTACAGCTGTGGTCAATTCGTGGCGTTATGATACAGTCAACGATACATGGCAGGCAGGACCTGATCTACCCGCTCCACGCGCAAGTGGTTCTGTTGTACGGCATGGTCGCACATTACATTATATCAGTGGTTTAACGACGGATCGTAATATTGACCAGATTGAACATTTTACACTTGATCTGGACAATCCAGCCGCTCTATGGCAAATTGCGCCACCGATGCCACAAGCCCGCAATCATATGCAGGCGATGACGGTAGGTGACTATATCTATGTGATCGGTGGACAGTTCCGCCATGATACTAATCCGCAAGATGTCGCACTTGTGCATCGCTTTAACACCGTGAGCCAACAATGGGAGCAAGTCGCCAGCCTGCCAACCGCCCGTTCACACTTCGAGCCTGCGACATTTACTTATAATGGTCGTATCTTCGGTGTTGGAGGACGCAATAATCAAAATAATCTCCCCGCGCTCCAGACCATCGTCGAATATGATCCGCAAGCAGATATATGGCGCACAACTGGCACTATGCCAGTAGCGCTGATTGGTCCAGTCGCCAATGTGGTCAACGGCAACTTGATTATTACAAATGGTGGTTTCGATTATGATCAGGGTCAAACGAATACGTGGACAACACCCTTAAGCGTATTCTGTGAACCGGACACGCCTGTACAACGCCTTGTAGACTTTGATATTTCCAACTCAGGAATATTACAATCAGGTGGCTTTGGTGCTACTGGTGAAACAGTGACATGGACGATCTCCATTACTAATGTTGGCGATTCTACCGAGAATATCACCTTCACGAACATTGTTGCCCCAACACAAGAATTGATCGGCACCAATTTTGATCGTAATCGCGGTGATGTCAGCATTGACGGACGCAATATCGCAATATTTGCACCGGGAATAACTCCGGGAGATACGATCAGTTTTACGGTACAAACACGCATCGTCGCCCGCAGTTTTGATGGAACGCTGACGAATGACCTCAATCTCCAGAATACGGGCGAAACAGTGACGGGCATCGTGCGTGTACTCCCGCCGGTTACCTCATTACCACAAACCGGTGAAGCTCCCATACAGCGTACCCTTCTAATGCTGACATTCGGGTTTATCCTCATTGCAGGTGGTGCATTCCTGACCTATCGCCATCAGCATATCGCGAAATAATCAACATCAAGCATCCAATGTTATCACGTTGTCACTACAATATAAGGCAGCGTGATACTCAAGCAAAGTGATCATATTGCTTGAGTACGATAGCCGAAGCTCACATTGCAAACGTCATATTGCCTAGATATCGGTATACTTATAATTTGCGTATCGTGATTCATTATCTCTTATTGGAACTGTAGGCAAAGGTGTCTCATGCCATTTTCGCACATGGCGATCAAACAAAAGGCACAAGAACTCGGGTTTAATATCGCTGGTGTTACCCGTGCTGATCCATCGCCAACACTTGATGCTTACTTGCGCTGGATTGATGCCGATATGCACGGCAAAATGGGCTATCTTGCCCGTCCAGATCGACAAAACCGCCGTAAAGATCTCAATGTGATTCTTCCCGATGTAAAGTCCATGATTCTCGTGGGGCTAGATTACCGCACGTTGCTCCTCAACAGCCAACGCCTCAAAAACCCGTCACGTGGACGAATAGCATCTTATGCTTGGGGCATCGACTATCATGAGTTAATGACACCACGCCTTGAACAATTCGGGCAATGGCTTCAGCAAGAAGCAGGTATCGAAATATCCCAGCGTGTCTATGTGGATACAGGTGCCATCCTCGAACGCTCACACGCACAACAGGCAGGCATGGGTTTTGTCGGCAAAAACACAATGTTAATCCATCCGCAACGGGGCAGTTATTTCTTTCTTGGGGAAATTTTGACCACACTGGAGTTCGATAGCTACGATACCCCCCACCAACCGACGATGTGCGGGAACTGCACCCGTTGCCTCACAGCCTGCCCGACAGATGCCTTCCCACAGCCCTTTGTACTTGATGCGCGCCGATGCATCAGTTATTTAACGATAGAATACAAGGGCTATATCGACCATACACTACGCCCTTTGATGGGCAATTGGGTCTATGGGTGCGATGTCTGTCAGGAGGTATGCCCGTGGCAACGCTTCAGCATGCCTACCCGTGAAAAAGCGTTTTATGCCGACCATATCGACAATGCCGCGCCCCCGCTATTGGACTTACTTGCGCTAACACCGGAAACATTTAAAGCGAGATATCAAAAATCACCCATCTATCGCATTAAGCGACATCGTCTTGTAAGAAATGTCTGTGTTGCGACAGGTAATTGGGGCGATACCAGCGCAATTCCTGCACTAAACGCGCTACTTGACGATGAACATCCACTTGTCCGCGCTCATGCCGCGTGGGCACTGTTACAAATCGCCCATGACAACGCACTGCCCGGTATAAAATCGACTTATGACCGCGAAACCGATCCCGAAGCCAAAGCGGACATCAACATTACACTAGAGCATTATGACTCGGATTAATTGGCGTTTATTGCCTACACAAATCGGTATAGTACTCACATTTATTGCTATGCCTTTCTGGTTGCGGATGTCCTACGCACCCACCACATATCATCCATTGTATAGTTTTGGTTTTCTGGTTACGTTGCCGGTTATCGGAACAATTTTCGTCTGGGCATTGACTGGCTTCCCCGGTATAAGAGATTTATGGCAGAATCGACTGCGATTCATATGGGTAGGCATCCTGTTTTTGCTCGTGTTGTGGATGGCACTTTCGGTCAATTGGTCATTCATCGCCGAGAGACGAAATTTACCAAATGTGACCCACAGCACAGCACTTCAGTTCGGGTTGGTGATATTGTGGGTATTCGTTGTGTTATGTGTACGACCATCCCCCTCTATAATCGTCCGAACATTGATCGTCAGCGGGGTAATTCATGGCATGATCGGTGGATTGCAGGTCGCACAACAGGGATCAATTGGGCTTGGTTTTCTGGGTGAATTCAATTTGATCCCGGCACAATCCGGTACAAGCGTTATTATGGCGGATGGTGTGCGCTGGTTACGCCCTTATGGCATGCTCCCCCACCCGAATGTTTATGCTGGCATATTGTTGATTGCGTTGCTCGCCTGTGTTGCGTGGATTGTACGCAATGATCGTCTACGTTACGTTGGTGTAGGCGCTTTTTTGGTTATCCTATGGAGCTTTTTACTCACATTCTCGCGCTCTGCCTGGTTGGGATTGATCGTGGGTGCATGGGTGGTCTTACCTTTGCTTTTACGGAGCGCACTCCGTCATAAAACCGCCCGTCACGGCTTAATTCTCGCCATAAGTGCAAGCGTTATCGCTGGAAGTGCCTTCTTCGTCATATATCAACCCTACATTATCTCGCGGGCACAGGTTGGCGAATCCATCGAAATGCGTTCTGTTGCAGATCGCATTGTCTTTACTGATTTTGCGCTCCGTGCAGTCAGCGAATCCCGGCAAAATGCGCTAATCGGCATAGGTGCGGGTAACTTCCCGTGGCGAACAAGTTATTTTCTGGTTGACACCGACTATGATCTACGTGGCAACAATGTCCATCATATCTGGCTTACCATGGTTGTAGAAAATGGTCTAGTCGGTCTAATCCTGTTTTTAAGTGCGGTCATACTGGGGATAGAAAATAGTTTGCGCCAATTCAAGCGCGATCATATGATCGAACGTGGCGTATTGTTAGCGATGATTCCTGCGCTGGGTGTCATCGGTCTATTTGACCATTATCCGGTGACATTATTGCATATGCAGTTATTGTGGTGGGGTGTGTTAGCCGTCGCTATGTCCCCACCACACAAAGTTCAGCCTACCGCAGACGTGGAAGCACCGCCGCCTGTGGCACTGCCGAACACTGACCACCGATAACGACAACGTCATTCGCCACCCATGCTCCACCGGAGATACGCCACCATACACGCCCATCTGTACCCACCGCACGCGCAGTCGGGTTAATGCTCTGTG
>DAOTXB010000075.1:0-14148 GCA_034435575.1 Anaerolineae bacterium | reverse complement strand
GTACACCAGCTGGTGATATGGTTATCAACATTGGCGGTGGCATCACAGAGGCGGCGGTCTTGAGCATGAATAATATTGTTCGTGCGGAGAGTGGTCGCGTGGGGGGGATGCGTCTGGACGAAGCGATTATCCTCTACATTCGGCGTAAATATAATGTCAATATTGGTCAACCGATGGCAGAATCTATCAAAATTCAGGTGGGCGCGGCATGTGACCAACCGGAAGAATTATCAATGGAGTTGCGTGGACGGGATAGTGTAAGTGGTTTACCACGCGTCGTTACCGTAACTACCGGCGAAATTGTCGAAGCACTTTCAGATCCACTGAGCGCAATTGCTCAAGTTGCCAAGAGTGTATTGTCGAACACCCCACCTGAATTAGCATCTGACATCATTGACCGGGGTATTACATTAACAGGCGGTGGGGCGCTTTTGCGTGGTATTGAGCAATTCCTGACCAAAGAGACTGGTGTTCCGGTTTATCGCTCAGAAAATCCCCTTATTACTGTAGCAACGGGCGCTGGACGCACATTACAAGACCCCTCAATCATGCGTCGTGTGATCGAAAACTACTAGATTAGCGACTCTATAGTTTGCAATAAATAAGTGAAAGGCGACGGTACGAGTGACCGTCACCGTTCTTATTCTGGCGTGTTTTCAGTAAGTGGTGGGCGTTCGACGTTCAAATAGTAGGTCATACGTTGCAGATGAACGACAGGATCAATGTATTGTACATTTACATTGTCCGGCACGTTAATGCTGATTGGTGCGTAATTCAAGATGGCGCCGACTCCTGCTTTGGTTAGCGTATCTGCCACTTGTTGAGCATATTCCGCCGGAACAGCGATCATTGCTATCTGGATGTTGTTTTCACGGATTGTTGCTTCCATCTTTGAGACGGATTGAATGGTCAGATCGTCAATTTTGCCACCAATACGGCTATCATCAGCATCAAAAATATAGCTAATGTGAAAGCCTCGATTAGCAAAGCCTCGATAATGGGCGATGGCTGTACCAAGATCGCCTGCGCCGATTAACGCGACTTCCCATTCATGATTGACCTTCAACACTTGACGCAATTTTTCTTCAAGATAGCTGATCTGATACCCTGTGCCCTGTTTACCAAATCCACCGAAATGTGAGAGATCTTTACGGATTTGCGCCGAGCTGATGCCAAGTCGTCGCCCTAGTTCATGCGATGAGGTGACCTCGTACCCTTCTTGGACGAGACGGTTCAACGCTCTCAGATAAATTGGCAAACGACCGATTACAATATCTGGAATATTTTCATTAGACGGGTTGGATGGCATGATGTTGGGTGCTCCTTCCACTCTGAGTATGGACTTCTCAAGTTTATCGTTCAACTAAACAGATATTCTGTGTGGAGAAGCCGCACAGTGATCGTAAATTGTGCATAACGTAGAAATACGCTTCCGTATGCACTAAACTGCCGGAAACGTATTGCAAAATTTCTTATCTATACATAACTAACAGTTTATACATTGTAACCTAACTTGTGTCAAATGGTACAAATAGAATGTAACGAAATCATTGAATGTCTAAACAATCTACAATGTTTGATAACCCTGTTTGTTGAATCATGACGCACAGGACAAGTGAAACGTGCTATACTTAATGAAGATATTTTCAATAATTAACGGGTGTTGATGTGACCGCTGAAGAACCAAATGTACCAGCAGAAATGTCAGAAAACAGCATTATCTCAAATGACATGACTGAAAATACACAAATTTCTCGTAACCGTTTGATGGTTCTGGTAGATGGCGCCTTTGTGGTTCACTGGGGGGATAATGACATCCAAGAGTTGGAAACCGGTCATTATCGCGTATTTAAAGAGACAGAAGTTGGATCGCCATTGAATGATTATGAGCTTAATCAGCTCAAGAAGGTCGGTCTTGTCGCAGATTTTGACACAGAGACAGTGTGGTTATGTGCGCTACCGGAACGCACAGAGCTTACGAAATTAGCAACATGGGAAATGAGCCGTGTGCGTTCTTATTATCTCAATACCACGTTGCCGGGAAATATGTTGGATGAAGTAGCGGCTTTGTTAGCTGATCTTGGCATCGAAGATATGTTTTTGCCCCGCGTGCGTGATGATTTTGTGGTTTTGTGGCGTAGCCAGGGGCGATCTTTCCAAAAAGTTGACGATGCAGAAAAAGCGCGGTATTTATTAACCTCAAAAGCACCGGAAGCATTTATCAACACGGTCGTTGCATTTATTGAAACGACACGCTAGCTGAAACTATACTGAAATGCAGAGGAAGCGGTATCCTCCATTATTTTTTAGCAATACCTCTATAGATAGGGCAAAATATCATGCCAGACTCAAAATCAACGGATAATTCTGAACAGAAAAAGAAGCCAATTCATCCTGCATTGATGACGGTACATGATAGTATGCTTGATGGATTAGGACAGCTATCAGCCTATTTCGGGTTTAGCAAGGTAATGGGGCAGTTGTACGGTGCGCTTCTCCTTAGCTCGGAGGCACTTTCATTAGATGATCTGATGGAACGGCTCAGTATCTCTAAAGCGAGTGTCAGCATGAATATGCGTACACTAGAGCATATGGGAATGGTGCGTCAGGTATGGATGCGTGGTCGTAGTGGGCGACGCAAATATTATGAAGCCGAAACTGACTTTATGCAGATTGTCACCAATATTCTGAGTGGGCGCGAGATGCGCGATGTTGACCGTGCGCTGATGGTGATGAACGAGAACACAAAAATATTGTCGGAAGCACGTTCTGAGATGATTGATGAAGATCAGGCAGATGCGGATTTGTACCTTGAACGCATTGCACAAATGGAGACGATGTTCCGTTTTGCACAGCTTGTAATCACCAGTATTCTTGAACGTGTAGCGGATATGGATTTAGATGAGGTATCCAAAATTGAAATAGAGTAAGAACTCTGCCTTGAGAAGTGTCTATTCCTTGCACTATAATGGCAGTATCTGCAAGGCTATTTCAGCAATTTCGGGGGAGTGGCGGAATTGGTAGACGCGCATGACTTAGGATCATGTCTCCATGAGGTGAGGGTTCGAGTCCCTCCTTCCCCACAACACAGGCGCTCATAGCGCCTTTAGTGTAATATGGGCACTTTGTGTATCCATTTCTGACAAAATATTTATAGATTGGTCTACGCCCTGAATGATATAATCAGGGTCAGCAAGACAAGTGAAGGAATCCGTGTTGAACATTCAAACCGAACATCTTGACGATCATCGTGCACGCTTTACCGTTGCCATTGAAGACGCTCGTCTTGAAAAGGCAAAACGTGCCGCCGCAAAAAAAATCGCTAAACGCGTCAATATCCCTGGCTTTCGTAAAGGCAAAGCACCCTACAATATCCTGCTACAGTATGGTTTCGAATCTAACATCCTCAACGATGCTGTGGATGAGCTGAGCCAAGAAATTTACCGTGAGACCATTGAGCAGGCAGACGATATTAGCCCTTACGGTCCCGGCGCATGGGAAGACTTTAAGTTAGAAGATGCCCCGACGTTTATCTATACTGTCCCGCTTCAACCAACGATTGAGCTTGGGGACTACCAGGAAATTCGTAAGGATTATGAAGCACCGGAAATTGATGACGAAATGGTTGATACCGCAATGCGTCGACTGCAACAGCAAGAAGCATTGGTAGAGGAAAGTAGCCAACCTGTTGTCGCTGGCAATAGTGTAACTATTGATGTGCATAGCGAATTTGCAGATGATGCGCCTGTTGCGGAAGATACCGATGCCGATGAAGATGATGATACTGAAGCAGATGACAATGCAAACGAGCGCAATATTCCTGCTAAAGATGATCCGTTTGTACACGAGCATGATGCAGAAGTTGTTCTTGACCCCGAAGATGAGCCAATTCTCCCCGGATTTATTGACGCACTTGTCGGCGCTAATGTTGACGAACAGGTGGAATTTGAACTCACTATTCCTGAAGATGACGAGGACTATGAAGATGTCGCCGGACGTAAGGTGAATTTTCATGTGACTGTCAAGAAAATCGAAGTTGTTACTCTGCCCGAACTTAACGATGAATTCGCGGCAAAAGTTACGGCTGATGAAGATGAACCACTTTCATTGTTGGAACTGCGTATGCGTATGCGTGAAAACCTCGAAACCGAGGCAATACGACGCGTCGACTCCACGTTTGGTAATGAAGTGCTCGATGAGATCGTCAGTATATCTACAGTGAGCTTTCCTGAAGCGATGGTAGAGGATCGCGTGAATGATCTTATCCGTGATTTTGATCAGCGGTTGCGTCAACAAGGCATGTCTATTGATGCCTATCTTAAAGTCAGTGGTATGGAGCGAGAACAGCTCGAAGCTGATTATCGTGACTCCGCCATTACATCCATTAAACGTTCATTGGTATTGGGCGAAGTTGTTACTGCGGAGAATTTGAAGGTCAAGGACTCTGAGATCGAAAAACAGATTGACAACATCCTGTCTCAATTTGGCGATCAAGCAGAAGGTTTACGGTCTGCGTTTGATACACCGCAAATGCGTGAAAGCATCGTCAACGATGTTATCAGCGAAAAGGTTTTCAACCGGATTATCGCTATTGCCAAAGGTGAGGAAATCGTTGAGGAGGAAGACGAAGATGAGGCTGATGACGTAGAAACAGCCACTGAGTTAGAAGCCGAAGCGACTGTTGTCGAGGGCGAAGTTGTTGCTGAAGTGGAAAACACGACTGAAACTGAAGAGGAAAACGCTGAAAATTCCAGCGTAGAAACCGATGAAGAAGAATTGGCAGATGAAACTAGCGCTGAGTCTGATACTGAAGACGAAACGACAACCTAATTTTCTATAAAATCATGATACGCTCAGAAAATGGACGTATGATTGAAATCAGTAGATGCAAAAATCGACATTAACGAAAGGAGAAGGCGCATAACTGCATTGGTCTGGCATAATGTAAAAGAAACTGTATATTCTGCCTGAGCACTTTCTTGCGCCGCACTTATGAGTATTTTTAATGTAGTCCCGATGGTAATTGAGCAGGGTAGTCGTGGTGAACGTGCCTACGATATTTATTCTCTGCTTCTCAAAGAGCGTATTGTGTTTATGGGTACGGGTGTGAATGATCAAGTTGCGAATTTGATCGTTGCTCAACTCTTATTCTTGGATCGTGAGGACCCGGATCGTCGTATTCAGATGTACATTAACTCCCCCGGTGGTGTAGTGTATGCGGGTATGGCTATTTATGACACAATGCAGGCGATCAACGCTGATGTTAGCACAACCGCAGTTGGGTTGACCGCTAGCTTTGGTACTGTGTTGCTCACTGCTGGTGCACATGGTCAACGTATGGCATTGCCGAACGCAACCATCCATATGCATCAACCGCTTGGTGGGGCACAGGGGCAAGCCTCTGATATTGTTATTCAGGCGAACGAAATTGTACGCTTGAAGGAACGCTTGAATCAGATCTTTGTACATCATACCGGAAAACCCAAAGAAGACATTGAACGTGATACTGATCGTGATATTTACTTCAGCGCCGAGCAGGCAGTGGAGTATGGTTTGATCGATAACGTTCTTTCATTAGAACAACAGGAGGGTTAGACAAGTGACCTATGTGCCAACAGGAAATCATCGGTGTTCGTTTTGTGGACGCAATCATGATGAGGTTGAACGTCTGATTGCTGGTCCAGATGGTGTATTTATCTGCAACTACTGTGTAGAGTTGTGCCACAGTTTGCTAATTGATGAAGAACTGGTTGGCGGTCCGTCTCGCTCAGAATATCAAGCACCAAACTTGCTCGCCCCGCGTGATATCATGTCTCATTTAGATGAGTATGTTGTCGGGCAATCATATGCTAAACGGGTGTTGAGTGTTGCGGTCTACAATCATTACAAGCGTATCCAGACCAATCGCGTTAACGATGAAGTAGAACTTGAGAAGAGTAATATTCTGATGCTTGGTCCGACAGGTAGCGGTAAGACCCTACTTGCACAGACCCTTGCGCGTGTACTGGATGTTCCGTTTTGTATTGCTGATGCAACTGCGCTGACCGAAGCCGGTTATGTGGGCGAAGATGTTGAAAATATCCTGTTACGCTTAATTCAAGCGGCAGACGGTGATATTGCCCGTGCAGAAAAAGGTATCATCTACATCGACGAAATTGACAAAATTGCCCGTAAATCGAATGATAATCCATCCATCACCCGCGATGTTTCAGGTGAGGGCGTACAACAGGCGCTCTTGAAGATCGTTGAGGGTACTGTAGCGAATGTCCCGCCACAGGGTGGCCGTAAACACCCACATCAGGAATTTATTCAGATTGATACCGGAAATATTCTGTTCATTTGCGGTGGAACATTCGATGGTATTGATGATGAGATTAGCAAGCGCATCGGCATCAAGGGTGTGCTTGGTTTCAATGCATCCGGTCAGCGTACCAAAGTTGAAAAGTCGATGCTGTTACGTCAGGCAAATCCTGAGGATATGATGGCTCACGGCTTAATTCCTGAGTTGGTCGGGCGTTTGCCAGTGATCGTCAGTATTGATCCGTTAGATAAAGACGCGCTGATGAAGATTCTGGTTGAGCCGAAGAATGCACTCATTAAACAATATGAGCATTTGCTTTCTTTGGATGATGTAAAGCTAGAATTTGAAGACTCTGCACTCACCGCGGCGGCAGAACTTACGCTTGAGCGTGAAACCGGAGCACGCGGTTTGCGGTCAATCATCGAAAAATGTCTGCTTGATGTCATGTTTGAAATTCCCGGACGCAAAGACATTCGTCGCATTGTCATCAATGGTGATGTGATTAACAGTGTTGAGCGTCCGAAGATTTACAACGCAGAGGACGAACCGCTCGAATGGGCGGATGATGGATCACTAAAACCAGCGGCATAATCACGGTGAAAAATGTAAAAATAAAGGCGACTATACATTAACAGTCGCCTTTTTGATTCGTCTGTGTCAAGTTTAAGGGGAATTCGTCTCGTAAGTTACACCGATAAAGTCAATTTGATCTGGTGCTAGGGCGACGCGTGCATCGGCATCATTTGCGAATTCGGCTAATAAGAAAGCGGTTGTTACATGATTTGTGATGTCATGAACTCGCGTCATATCCCAGACTGGATCAGAGCAACTTTCAAAAAATCCCAGGTTGATCGCAAGCTCCCAGCATTCATCCACAAATAAATAGTGCCCGCCATTATCGAAGGTTATCAAGCTCTTTGGTGCTGATTCAAGTTGTTCGTAAATATAAAACGCATCACGTTCCGGTGGGGTGGTGTCGTCTGCTGTGCCAACCATAATCAGTGTCGGTATGGTTATATCATTCAGCGTTTGGCTATCTAATATTGGTCCGTTCCAGGGTGCAAACGCGATGACTGCTTGAATACGTTCATCTGGTGTGATGGGTGTAATCTGGTCAGGTAATGCGTCTGTACCGTTAGCGCTTGCGATGCGGGTTACCACTGCATCTTCTAGCATAAAGCACACACCACCATAGACCGGATTATCGGCTTCTGCCTCACAGGTGGTGCCAAGCTCGTTAAAGTTAAGGGGCACACCGCTGGTGGCAAAAGCTGTATATCCGCCAAATGAATGACCGATCACCGCAATTCGATCCATATTGATAATTGTGCCGATCTCATCGCTTGAGCGCAATTGGTCGACAAAATCTATCGTACTGTTCATGTCTTGTGGACGATAGACAAAATTGGGCGCTAAGTCCTGACCGAATGTTTCTGGTGAGAGCACATCCAGAATTGTATTTCCTGGATGGTCAGGGGCTACAACCACAAATCCATGTGACGCGAGATGTTCGGTCAAGAATCGACTCTGAAGGCGAAAACCACCACTACCATGTGAGAAAAGTACCAGGGGATAGTTTGAATCACCGATAAGGGGCGGTGCATCCCGTAGTGCATTACCGTCTAATGCAAGCAAGGTGCCTTCCAAATAAACTGTTTCTTCCGGTAGATTATCGGGGTTTTCCGCCGGATACCAGATTGTGAGTTCAAGCGGACGCTCATTATCTTGGATAACATAATCGCGTGTGCCCACTGCATATGGACCCCGTAGGGCATAAGATGGTGCATCAGGACGTTGGGCATGAACTATTGAGATTGACATGCTTAAGAAAACGAGGATAAGTCCAAGTGAGATACTTCTCTTGTACATAAATTGTGTCTTTCTGGTTATGGTTTACTGGGAATAACAACATCGGAGCGTCCAGCGACAAGTCGTCTAAATTCTTCGGCATTGTATTGTGTGGCACCATCTGGCACCGTGCCCCAATTGCAAGGAATAGCCCACCTCGGGCGCATTTCATCGACTAACTGTGCGGCTTCTTCAACAGAGAGTGTCCCGTTGTTGTCGATGGGTAAGATGGCAATATCCGGTCGGATACGATCCATTTCTGGGATAATCCCGGTATCGCCTGCGTAGTAAATATCATGATAATTCAACGAAATGATAAACCCCAAACCGCCCGCTTCTGGCGGATGACGCATATCTGTGGAGTGATATGCTGGTACAGCCTTGATAGCCGTGCGGTCTACTGTTAGGGTATGCCATGGTTTTAAAATGGTAACATTATCGACTTGTTGTGCAACACTTTCATTGCTAATAATTTGGGTGTCTTCGCTTTTGAGTTTGTTGATGTCCGCCAAAGAGAAATGCTCATAATGGTCATGCCCGATGAGAATGATGTCAGCTAGAAATGTACTACGGGTGACCTTCCAGGGATTGATGTAAATCAGTGGTGGTCCCTGTATTACAAACCCGCCGTGTCCTAACCATTGTATACGATCAATCATTGTGCGTAGCGTTCGTTTCCGTTCAAAATGACTATGTGGTGTATTATACCTTTAAATGCGCCTTGTTTGATGCTGTGTTTGTGTACATTCGAGGGCAATTACCTTCTTAAAGAAAACTCGTTCAGCACATTGTAACTACTTGTGATACCATAATTATAAGGTAGTGTGTTTCCATCCATTTGGAAAGTGTATATTCTAATCTGTTTAGCTCGTAAGATAGTTGTTTACTAGGGGATTAACCCATGAGTGATCGTCAATCAAGTGGCCCGCGTAAATTGCAGGGTCTAGGAGGAAGCCGGCGACGGAATTCTGCCGCCGTACCAGACCAACAAGTAGCACCTTTGTGGTCTCCACCTCCACTCAATTCAATTGAAGAAACCGGATTATCAAAATTGCATGTTGCTGATCTGGCGCTGAAGGTTTTGTACTTTAGTGGTGATCTCACCGGGCGGGCGATTGCGGAGGTTGTCAAACTGCCGTTCAATGGCGTGCTGGACGGTGTGATTGACTTTCTCAAACGAGAGAAATTTGTTGAGGTACGTGGTTCCGGTGGACTTGGAGAATCTAGCTATCGGTATGTGATCTCGCAGAAAGGGTCGGAAAAAGCGCGTGAGGCGCTGGAACGCTCTCAATATGCGGGACCTGCGCCGGTGGAATTACAACAATACATCCAATCCATGACCTATCAGAATTCGGATCGTCCGCCAATTCATCAACCGACGTTACGCGGTTTAATGGAAAATTTGGTGATTTCTGATGAAATGTTGAGCAAGGTCGGTCCGGCAGTGAACTCTGGACGCTCTGTCTTCCTTTATGGTCCACCGGGAAATGGTAAAACGACCATTGCCGAACGTGTCGGACGCTTGATTCTTGGCGAAGATTTATGGGTTCCCTATGCGGTTGATATTGACGGTCAGATTATTCAAATATTTGACAGTGTTAATCATGAAGTGTCAACAGAACAAACGATAGCAAATCAAGGTACCGGTGTTGTATCTGACCCGCGCTGGATAAAGATTAAACGCCCGATGATTATGGTTGGTGGTGAACTAACCATGGCAGGGCTGGATCTTGTTTATGACGAGATCAATAAATACTATGAAGCGCCATTTCAGGTGAAGGCAAACGGAGGCATGTTCCTGATTGATGACTTTGGTCGTCAACAAGTGCGCCCGATTGACCTCCTGAATCGTTGGATTGTTCCGCTGGAAAAAGGCGTGGATTTCCTTACGCTTAACAATGGGCGTAAGATTGAACTTCCATTCTTTGTAATGATTGTCTTTTCCACAAATCTTGATCCAAAAGATCTGGTGGATGAAGCATTCTTGCGTCGTATTCGCCATAAAATTGAAGTGGGGAATCCCTCATTTGAACAATTCCGTGAAATCTTCAAAATAATGTGCCGAATGAAGAATGTGCCTTATGATGAGCAGGGTTTGGCGTATTTGTTGAAAGAATGGTATATCAACCATGATCGTGATCTCCGTATGGTGCATCCACGCGATATATTGTCACAGTTAATTGATATTGCCAGTTATTTGGATGTGGAGCCGAGACTGAACAAAGATCTCATTGATCAAGCCGCGGCTTCTTATTTCGTCGAACTATAGTGAATCGAAGCATGGGATTGAACGTGTATACCGCACCATGCTGTGTACATTCACCCCGTTTTGACAGGTCAGATTGTGTTGTGTTCTGATGAAAAAATTCAGCGGATCTGCAATTACACGTCAACAGGTATTTACTCTCGCTGACGGCACCTATGTTGTTCAGTGGGAAGATAAGCGCGTACAAGAGCTACTCTCAGGCAAATATCGTGATTTTGATTATCGATCTCACTTTGGGCATGCGATAACAGATTATGAGTTGAAGCAATTACGGGCTGGTGGGCGTGTAGAGCATTATAATCGCAATTATGTATGGCTTTATCCTTTGCCAGAAGCAGGTCGCTTTGGGCAGAGGCGCGTTTTAGGACGCGGTAACCGCATTCGGGCGTTTTATTTGAGTACATCATTTCCGAAGGCAAAATTGGGTGATATCCAATCGGTGCTTGTGGAAGTTAGTGTAGCGGAGCAATATACCGCTCGAACCCGTGATAATGCGGTGGTGATTCTTGGTAAAAACGGTGTGCCATTCCGTACACCAGAAGACGCAGAGCGTGCTTTGGCACTCTTGAAATCAAAATCACCTAATGCATTTTCGAATCTGGTCATTGCGTTTATCGAAACCAGTAAACAACGGATTACAACGAGTACAATCAGTGAGAAACTAAATTTGGACGATATTATCGCGAGCCAGACTCAGGCAAAGAAATTTGGTGGTAGCGGAATCGTACTTGCAGTTAAGCACGATGACGAACGGAAAGCATTTAGCGCGGTTTTTGAAGAGATGTCTTTAGACGTTAAACATGCTTCAACAGCTACCGAAACGCTTGAACTATTGGAAGATCATGAGATTGATCTTTTAATTACTGAAATTGAACTGCCAGATATGCACGCGTGGTCTATGGTCAGTAAAATCAAAGAAATTGACAGCTTACGTGAACTGCCAATTATGGTTTTGACCGATCAATCAAACTTTGGTATGAATGTAGCAAAGGTCGACTACATTCTGCAACGCCCGATTAGCATTCAAAAATTACGCCATAGTGTTTGGGTTGCGCTTAACGAAAACGTACAGGATGAAAACGATCCTGCCTGATAGGGTGGTGTGAAAGCATCGCCTGTCCTACTTTCTCATCATTTGCATATTCGCAATCACACTGGTACATTGAGTGTGTTATTTTGATTCTATTGTGTAGAAAATTACAGTTATGACGTGGGCAATCTTACTCGCATTTGTGGTTGTCGGTGGTTTAGTATCTGTTAGTGGTCGTAAACAAGTTGCATGGATTGATCGTCTTCGTCGTGTTAACGCCGGGGTGCGGTCAAAAGGAGAATGGATGGCACCCGAGGACATTACACAGACGGTTGAAGAACACTATTTGACGAGTATGGACTGGTTACATAATAGTATGTTGGATGATTGGTCAAGTCAGTGGGATAAGGCACCCTATTTTCTTGCTGGTCAGTTTTTACGCCGTCATCAAGAGATTCTCAAGCGGTATCGCATGGGGACATCGCCACGTTATGCTGGCATTATGCGTTGTACACATCGTGTAGAGGTGCGTCACTTTTCCGATGACGGGGAACGATGCTTAGTGGTTGACTATCAATCCACACGCCGAATCGCCACCTATGATATTGAACGCGGGAATCGCGTCATGACTCAAGATTTGGGTGATGGGGCAGTGGTGCATCAAATGGTGTATGACAAGCAAAGTAAACGATGGAAGATTGATGCATTTATACAGGAATTACCGGTCGGCTGGCAAGCCAATAATCGTGAGCAAAAGATTAAGTTGCTTTCTGCTTTACCACCCGCAAATGGGCGCGATCATTAAGCACACGACAAATGAACAGCGATTGTTGCAATATCGTAAACCAACAGCATAGGTAATTCTGCGTATCGTAGCAATTATGCCTGTGAATAGCGGGATTACTTGATAAAGTTAGGCGGTGGGTATCATGATATTTGTAACGGGTGGTACCGGTTTTTTAGGTCGTCATTTATTACCGGCACTTTGTCGCGCAGATTATCCAATTCGTGTATTAACACGTCATCCACAAGCCCATCGCTGGCTCTCTCAATACCATAATGTTGACATTATTCAAGGTGATCTCGCTGACCTCGCAGTGCTCACTGACGCTATCCAGGGGTGCAAGCACCTGATCCATGCGGGTGGTTTTTTTCGTTTTTGGGGCGACGAAGATAAGTTCATGCGTACTAATGCGACGGGAACATCCAACATTATGCAAGCGGCGTTGAACGCGGGCATTGAGCGTGTTATTCATATTTCCAGTGTTGCTGTTATTGGTAAGCCAGACCCCACCCATGAGATTGACGAAACTTATCCGCCGCAACCTGTTGATCCTTACCAATTCAGTAAATTGGAAGGTGAGCAAATCGCTTTGCAATTTTATCGTGACAGTGGTTTGCCTGTTGTAGTTATTCGTCCGGGTGCATTTTACGGGCCATTAGGACATTATGCCTTTAACCGATTGTTTTTTCGTGATCCTATGCGTGGGATTATTATGCAGATCAATGGTGGGGAATATATCAATTTCCCAGTCTATATTGAAGATGTGGTGCAGGGGATTTTTAAAGCATTGGAGCGTGGCAAACCTGGTGAAATCTATCATATATGTGGCGATTGGATTTCCCATAAAGATGCATTCGATATTATCTGTGAAGAAGCAGGTATCTGGTATCCGAGATTACACATTCCGGGTTGGTTAGGAATTACAACATCCCGTTTTCTTGAATTACTTGCTAAAATTACACGGCGTGAACCGTTCTATCCGCTCAATATGCAGTCTTACGTGTATAACAATTGGCGTGTGTCCAACAAAAAAGCACAACAAAAACTGGGTTTTGAGCCAACGGCTTTTCGTGATGGTGCTCGGCGAACAATTGCCTGGTATCGAGCATCTGAACCAGAAAATCTTGATGAAACAACCTGTTAATTAAAGTGATCGAAGTAAAACAATGCAATTTGATGAAGCAAAAATTTATGCAAGTAGTGGCGCTGGTGGCGATGGACTTGTGTCCTTCCGGCGGGAAAAGTATATTCCGCGTGGTGGACCTTCCGGTGGCGATGGCGGGCACGGTGGTGATGTCATCTTCCGTGTGAATAAAAAGATCAACACATTGCTTTATTTCCATCGGCAAGTGCATTTTAGAGCCAAGCCCGGTGCGCGAGGTGGTAGTAGTAATAAAACGGGAAGTAACGGAAGCGATATTGTGATTGAAGTACCTCCCGGTACAATTATCCGTGATGCGGAAACGGACACATTATTGGCGGATTTGACCCGCCCTGATGATGAATTTCTTGCGCTAAAAGGTGGGCGCGGAGGACGTGGAAATTCTCGGTTTAAGTCATCGTCGAACCAAGCACCGCGCATCGCTGAGAAGGGCGCTCCTGCGGAAGAACGCTGGTTGAAATTGGAATTACGCCTTATCGCAGATGTTGGGTTGGTTGGTGTGCCAAATGCTGGTAAATCTACGTTGTTGAGCGTGGTCAGTAATGCCAAACCTAAAATTGCAGATTATCCGTTTACAACACTTGAGCCAAACCTTGGTGTCGTGGAATATGATGATCGTGATCTCGTCTTTGCGGATATTCCCGGTTTGATTGAGGGCGCACATATGGGTGTTGGTCTGGGGCATTCATTTTTGCGTCATGTGCAACGTACACGTTTACTAATTCATGTGTTAGATGGTGAAAGTGACAACGTGTTG
>DAOTXB010000074.1:0-7211 GCA_034435575.1 Anaerolineae bacterium | reverse complement strand
GGGAGATCTCCGTTAGAAACATACGCAATTTGTGTACCATCTGGAGACCACTTTGGATCAGCATTATATTGGCTTATGCTACTATTGGTTAGGTTTGTCACTACAAGTGTTTGTAAATCCACCACATATATATTTGACGAGCTAGTAAAAGCAATAAGCTCTCCGTTAGGTGCCCAATCCAGTGATCCCGTGACAACAATATCTGAAATCTGTGTATTGTTTGACCCATCCGCATTCATAATATAAAGGTTTGAATCATGAGCATATGCAATTTGTGTTCCGTCAGGAGACCAAGCGGGAGAGCGGTCAGACACAGAATTGGTAGTCAATTGTTGGAGGTCAGTACCATCGGGATTAACTGTATAAATTTCCGAATCGCCATCCATATTAGATGAGAAGGCTATTCGATCACCCCGTGAGTGAAGTTGAGGTGCGGGATCACAGTCCGTACTATCAGGTATATGTGTTCCAATCAAATCTTCTTGAGCAAGGGTGCTTTTACCTGTAAAAACGACAAGAATAATTGCAATTAAACCCAGATATTTCATCATTCCTCTGCTGTTCATATCATACCAACGGTTAACTTACGTGAATTTAGTATAGTCCTAAAATGTCCACCATCGCACAATCAGTGGAAAAGCGCCTGTTAGCCTGCCTGTATTCATCCCTGTAACTTTTTTTGGTGATGAATTTGTTATGCAGAGAACACCCGTCATACGCTCATTAGTATATCATTTAGCGGTTATCGTTCATTAAATTTTGAACGTTATGATTTTTGTATCCGTATAGTATTCACTGTAACTAAGGCTCTATTGTATGATACAACTCAGTATGGAAAATTTTGTTCAATATTCGCCGATGGCGTACGACATGGTGTCACATGTACTGACACTCGGGTTCGCCGTCATGCTCGCCGCACTGTTCTATTTTGTGCTCACGCTTCGCACTGTTGCACCCAAGTACCGCATTTCCTCGGTGCTTTCGGTAGTGGTGATGGTGTCCGCTTTCCTGATTTTGTACGCTCAACAACTGAGCTGGCAAAACGCCTTCACCTATAACCCAGAAATTGGGCGTTATGTGAGCGCATTCGCCACCATACCGGGTCAAGAAGCCGCCGCCGCTGGTACCGATGTCGGGTTTACCAATGGTTTCCGCTATTTGAACTGGTTGATCGACGTACCAATGTTGCTGTTCCAGATTTTGTTCGTCGTGCAAATTTCACAGGCGCGTCGTGCGACCCTGCGTAACATTTTCTTCGCCGCCGGTGCCCTGATGATTATCACCGGTTACATCGGACAGTTCTACGAAGTAGGCGCAGATGGTGGTCCAGACATGGGACCGTTCCTCATCTGGGGCGCGATCAGTACCGTATTCTTCGTGATTGTGCTGTGGCAAATGTATGGCTTGCTTAAAGAAGCACGCAGTAACTCATCACCGGAAGCTAGTAAATGGCTCGGGCGTATCTGGTGGCTGTTTGTCTTCTCCTGGATGCTGTATCCGGGTGCATACCTTGCGCCGATCCTGATGGACACCGCCGCAACACTCGCCAATCCTGCGGATGCTGGTTCCGCCAGTGAAGCCGCCGTTGTGGGTCGACAGATCACATTCACGATTGCGGATGTAAGCTCCAAGGTCGTTTACGGCATATTCTTGACCATCGTCGCACAAATTCGTAGTGAAGAAGACGGCTATGTCTACGAAAAAATCTTCGGTAGTAACGGTCAAGCCGCACCTGCCGCTGGCGACTAAAGTTTATAATCGCTTCAGAACAGAATAACAGTTAGACTCAGGGGCAGAAATGTCCCTGTTTTTATTGGAGGCTCCATGCGTAATTTTCTGGCTAAGATCGCCGGTAGGCTCAGTGCGAGTTACTGGTTTATTCCCACAATACTGGTGATTGGTGCAATGTTTCTCGCCGTATTGACCCTACAGATAGACGTGCGATATAGTGATTCACTGGTAGACATAATTACACCACTTTTACAGGCAACCTCAGCAGGCGTTCGTTCTGTATTGACCACGATTGCAGGGTCAGTAATTACGCTGGCGGGCACGGTGTTCTCGTTGACGATGGTCGTGCTCACACTGGCGGCGCAACAATACGGTCCGCTGGTTGTTAGTAATTTCATGCGTGACCGTACCAATCAGTTTGCGTTAGGTGTCTTCCTCGCAACATTCGTCTATTGTATTTTGATTTTGCCGACGATTGACGGTGGTGACTCCACCTTTGTGCCCGTGCTTTCTGGTTTAGTGGCGGTCACCCTCGCACTGATTGATGCTGGTTTGCTCATCTATTTCATCCATCATGTGTCAGAATCAGTGCAACCGACATACATCATCGGGCAAATCGGTAACCGTCTAGACGGTTCTCTGAAGGATGTCTACCCTGAACATATTGGTGATTCTGCTGATAA
Organism: Anaerolineae bacterium; assembly: GCA_034435575.1. Classification (GTDB taxonomy): domain Bacteria; phylum Chloroflexota; class Anaerolineae; order Aggregatilineales; family Phototrophicaceae; genus JAVJSU01. The sequence goes on along the minus strand of DAOTXB010000074.1, from coordinate 4,797 downwards.
CACACGACAGCTTGCGAATGCCACCCTATTGCCCGATTTTGACACCAATAGCGCAATGATACATAGCGAGACGAGTGGTTATATGCAATTGATTGATGGTATTGGTGTGATGGATCTGGCAACTTCGCATGATCTGGTGATCCAAGTGATGATGCGTCCGGGGATGTTTGTGCTTGAGGGGGCGATTCTGGCGCGTGTATATCCGGCGGAAGCGCTGACCGCGAAAATCAAAAAACACTTACATGACACCATGATACTCGGTAACGAACGCACATTGATACAGGATTCAGATTTGATGGTGACACAACTCGAACAGATTGCGTTGCGTGCGCTTTCCCCTAGCCTCAATGATCCCTACACGGCGATGATGAGTATTGATCGCCTCGGGCAAGTGTTAATGCGGATGATTCATGATGGTGAGCCTGATGCCTATCGTTTTGACGAAGCGGGCAACTTGCGAATAATCACTGATCCGCTTGATTTTGAAGAGCTACTCCATTTGTCATTCGATGGAATCATCAATCATGGTGCTAGCGACCCGACGGTGATGGGCTATATTTTAAAAACATTCACGTTGCTAGCAGAATCAAAACCAGCGCCTCGTTTTTGTCGGATTATCCATGATTACACAAAACTTATTCCAGAAATGAGTGCAAAGCATATTGATAATCAGCGAGCCTTACAGCGCATACAGGCGCAATTTGAGGTACTTGAGCGTCATCTAATTTATGTGCAGGAAAGCTAACAGCGGATAGCGGAGAAGCGCCCGTTAGCCCGCCTATGCTAAGATAATTGTTAAGAAGATGTGTAAGATTCTAACATTATACGTTACATTTTGGTGGTATTTGCACCATACTCGTTACAATAGGAAGACATAACATAAACATAACGGCGATTTACGATGACGCAAACAGTTGCCCTACCGGACATCGGGGCACGATACGACCTCAAAACAATTATCGGCGTGGGGGGCATGGGCACGGTCTATAAGTGCTATGATCGCCTGACGCGTACTTTTGTTGCTTTAAAACACGTCACTGCTTCGGATCAAGTTGCAGAACTAACAACAATAGTGATTACAAGTGCAATTGAAAACAACAGCCCGCGCAAGAGCAATGAAAGCGAACAACGTCTGGCGCTGGCACAAGAGTTCAAGACACTTTCTACTCTACGCCATCCACACATTATCAGCGTGCTGGATTATGGTTTTGATTCCGACGGGGTTCCCTATTACACAATGGAATTGTTGGAAAATGCGGAAAATTTTCTGCAAGCAGGGCGCAACCGTGACTTTCAGGGGCAGATTACACTGGTGATTCAGGCGTTGCAGGCGCTCAATTATCTGCATCGGCGTGGCATCATCCACCGTGATCTGAAACCGGCGAATATGCTGGTGACACAGGGACACACCAAATTACTGGATTTTGGGCTGGCGGTTGCCGATGATTATCAAAATCCGTCCGATGATAAGGTGGTCGGGACGCTGGCATATATGGCACCAGAAGTGCTCCAAACAGGGAGCATCAGCGAAGCGTCTGATCTGTACGCTATTGGTGTGATGACGTATGAATTTCTCGCTGGAAAATACCCATTTCAATTGAACGATGTGACAACCTTAATTCAACAACTGGTCACCGTCACACCGGACGTAGAGTCGTTGAATGTGAGTGATGCCTTGAAGGGCACATTGCGTCGCTTACTCGCAAAATCGCCGGAAAACCGTTTTCATGATGCGGCAGAAGTGGCATCTGCGCTCAGTAGCGCGGCGGGGATGCCCTTGCCACAGGAAACAATCACGATCCGCGAGAGCTTTTTGCAGGCGGCACAGTTTGTCGGGCGAGAAAGCGAGATGCAACAACTAGAATCCGCGCTCGATCAGGTGCTTCAAGGCGAGGGGAGCGCCTGGTTGGTAGGTGGCGAAAGTGGCGTAGGGAAATCGCGTGTGCTGGATGAATTGCGATCATTGGCGCTGGTGAAGGGGGCGTTGACCCTGCGCGGGCAAAGTGTTCAGGGGAGCGCGAGTTTACCGTATCGCCTGTGGCGTGATGCCATCCGTATGCTTGCCATTTCATCAGAAATTATGGAAGAAGAGGCGCAAATCCTTAAGGAAATCGTGCCTGATATTGCCGATTTATTAGGGCGTGAGGTGCCAGACGCGCCCGTCTTACATGGTGTGCCGGGTCAGCAACGATTGATGCTGGCGATTGCCAGTGTGTTCCGACGACAGAAAAAGCCGATTTTGTTGCTTCTGGAAGATTTGCAATGGTCGGTGGAAAGTCTGGAACCACTCAAGCAATTGCTCAAATTTGTGACCGAGATTCCATTGTTAATTGTCGCCACCTATCGTGATGATGAACGACAGGATTTACCGGATATTCTCCCTACGATGCAATGGATTAAGCTCAATCGACTTACCAAAGCCGATATCGCGCTTTTGAGCGAGGCGATGCTAGGCGATATTGGCAATAATGGTCTTGTAGTTGATCTGTTACAGCGTGAAACTGAAGGGAATACCTTCTTTATCATCGAGGTGGTGCGTGCGTTGGCGGAAGATGCCGGGACGCTGGAAAACATCGGTGTGATGACCCTGCCAACTTCGGTGGTCGCCGGTGGGATGAACGCGGTGATTGCCCGTCGTCTGGGCTATGTGCCGGAGGCTGACCGTGAATTGCTCAAGGTTATGGCTGTGGTTGGACGGCAGATTGATCTGGATGTGCTAGAAGCGATGGCGGGTAAGCGCGATGTCGCATCATGGTTAACAGTGTGCGAAGCGGCGGCTGTACTGGAGGTGTATCAGGGCAAGTGGCGCTTTACACACGATAAACTCCGCGAAGCGTTATTAGAGGAAATCTCGCCAGAAGAAGCCAAGCGCCTCAATGCACGGGTTGCTGGCACAATCGAAACAGTTTATCCCGATCAAGACGATCATTTGCTCACACTAGCACAACATTGGGCGACAGCGCGTGATCCACAAAAAGCGGGACAATATGCCGTCGGTGCCGGGGAACAATTGCTGGGCATGAGCGCCTATGCACAGGGACACACCCTATTAAGCCGTGCGCTTGAACTATTGCCGGACGGTGAATTTTTACGAATCCGTATGTCGATCCTCAACCTCTTGGGTGAGTTCAACAGCCGTATGGGAAATTATCCACAGGCGATTGATAATTATCGGCAAGGGCTGATGTTAGCACGACAATTTGGGGATCGGTCTGGCATTGCGGAGGTGCTGAACGGGTTATCTTTTGTGGAATACCTCGCTGATGATTATGAGCAGTCGCGTTTACACAGTGAAGCCGCTTTGATGCTCTCGCAAGCAGTGCGGGATGATAAAAACAGCGCACGGGCACTCAGTAATCTGGGTGTGGTTGCGGAGATGGAAGAAGATTTTGTCATTGCCCGCGAATTTTATCGACAAAGTTTGATGATTTTCCGCAATTTAGAAGATCGGCGCGGGATTGCCTCTTGCCTGAATAATCTTGGCACCGTAGCAGATAGTCTGGGCGATCTTACCGCATCCCGTGATTTTTATCAGGAAAGTCTGGTGATTTGTCGGGAGATGAATTACAGCTTTGGGATGGCGGTATTGTTGAACAACCTCGGCGTGGTGACGGAACGGCTCGAAGATTATCCGTCCGCACATTATTATTACATGGAAGGGTTGCGAATCTCTCAGGAGATTGGTGACCGACGGGGGAGCGCACATTGTCTGGCGAACCGTGTATTTACCGCGATTAAACTCAACAAGATTGACCTTGCCCACGAAAGCCTGCGTCAGGCGGCGCTCATTGTGCAACTCATAGATACGCAATATATCATGCCCCATGTGTTGATGGGTGTGGCGGCGTTGCGATTGCACTATGACAAGGTAGAAGCAAGCGCGGCGTTGCTCGGTTTACTGCTCAATCTACCCGATCTTGACTCCGATTTTATGACTCTGCGCTTTCAACCGATGCACGCCATACTCAAAGCAAAATTAGGGGATGATGCGCTAGAAACTGCTTTTGCGCGTGGGCGAGAGTTACAGCTTGATCAGGTGCTTATCGATATTTTGGACGAGATTTAGCCGCCTAACACACTACCGAAAAGGCTTATTCGGTGACTTCTAGTTCTTTTTGTAATAACCACGCGACTGCTTTGTCATGATCCTCTTTGATGAAGGTGAAGGTGTCTGCCCCTTGCATAGGAAATAATTTCATCACACCTTGCATTAAGGTGAGAAGTGAATTGTCTTTATACAGGATGGCAGTGCGGGAGCTAAGTGCGCGTTTTTGCGTTGCCTGATATTCTCGTATTTTTGAGGTTAAATATCGAATTGGCATCACACCGGTTTCACGCTGGTCAAGCAGTAAGCGGATGTCTTCTGTTTGCTCCTCAGGTCTTATGTATTCGGTAATGACGTGTAGTAGCTCATCCACTGTTTGTCGGTTATTTTTGTGCAAAACCAATTCATATATACCGTTGTCATGCTGGATGAACGTAAGGTTTTGTAGTTGTGCAGTCATTGATGATTATCCATTCTGGTTTGCTTATGTTTATATGATATTACGACACAACTAGAAATGAGTGTTAAGATTTAAATCTTTATTTTTTGCCTAAGATTTAGATTTCATTATTATGTTTCTGTTTGCAACAACCATGCAATCGCCGCATCACGATCCTCTTTGATAAAGGTAAATTCGTCTAGCCCACGCTTTGTAAACATATTCATCACACTCTGAATTAGCGTGAGTAGTCCGCTATCGCTATAAAGAACAACAACGCGAGATTTACCACGTTCGCCTAAGGTTGCCATAT
>DAOTXB010000073.1:0-6829 GCA_034435575.1 Anaerolineae bacterium | reverse complement strand
TACCCGATACTTAACGAATTATTGACCTTTGAAGGCTTTCTTACCACATTCGAGAGTGCGATCTGGACAACCGTTTTTCTATCAATTAGTGCGGGTACACTCTGGTTTGATCGCTTTTTTGGCTATTCAACCGCGTGGATGCGCTATATGACCACACAGATGCTCCTAGAGAAAAAGCTCGATTCATTTGAGTATGAATGGGAGATTGATCGGCTAAAATGGCGCGGTAACCCGCCAACGATTGAACAGGTACAGATGATGCTCGGCAAAGCGGCGATGTTCCGCTCAGAAGTTTCCCAAATTGTGCAGGATGAGACGAATTTATGGGTGCAAGAATTCCAACGGGCGCTAGCACAATTGGACGAAACGATGAAGACTCAGCGCGAACAACAACGCCCCGGTGCCTTAACCGTGCATGTGATCAATGGTGAACGCGCCGAACCGTGGACACTTTATATCAATACCAATCGTCATGATAGCTACACAGGGAAAAGCGCCGCAATCAGCAACTTAAGCCCTGGATTTTACAGTATTCGCGTAGAGGGGCAGATTGATGGTAAGGGGGTACAGTCGGAAGGCATCGTCATGATTGACCCCGGTGAAGCGGCATCTATTCAACTGGAATTACCGATAATGGTTAACGAAATGAATTAGACGCACTGGTTTACAAATAAAGCGGTGTGGGACGAACGTACAGTAGACTTGTCTCACACCGCAGACTGTTATTATATACTGCGACGGAGTTTTTCGACGAGTTGTTCCTGTTCGTGGGTGAGCTTCTCCGGCACGGTAATCAAGATGCGGGCATAAAGATCGCCATAGGTGTCTTTCTTTTTGAGTAGGGGCATTCCCTTACCCCGTAGGCGGAACTTTTGCCCGGACTGTGTGCCTGCTGGAATTTTGAGCTTAACCGGACGCGCTAATGTGGGCACGCGTACCTCACCGCCGAGCATCGCCGTGAACATATCGACATTGACCTCAGTTTGCAGGTTATCGCCATCCCGCTCAAATTGACTATCCGGTTCAATATGCACGATCAAATATAGATCGCCGGGTTGACCGCCCAATCCCTGTTCACCTTCACCGGCTAGGCGTACTTTGGTGCCATTATTTGCACCGGCAGGGATGTTCACTTTAATGCGTCGAGTGCCTTTTGTGATGAATCGGGTGGTTCCCTCATAGGCTTCGCGCAGGGTGATGCTCAGGTCATGTTCAATGTCACGTCCGGCAACATTGACATTGCCACCGCCCCATTGCTGAGAGGCACGGCGCGCACCGCCACTACGTCGTCCACCGCCCATACCGCCAAAAATTGACTCGAAGAGATCGCCAAATGCACCATCGTCCATATCAACACGGTTAAAGCCTCCACCTCCGGCTTGCTGACCGCTGTTTGCAAACCCTTGATATTTGGCGAAGTCCGGTCCAAATTGATCATATTGTGATCGTTTCTCGGAGTCCTTCAGCACTTCATATGCCTGATTGACCTCTTTGAATTTTTGCTCCGCCTGTGGATTGTCTGGATTAGCGTCAGGATGGTATTTTTTCGCCATCTTACGAAACGCTTTTTTGATTTCGCCATCGCTGGCAGTTTTGGAAACGCCCAACGTTTTATAATAATCAGCCATAGTGTTTTATCGTACCTCTAATCCCTCTTCGATAGAGCGCCCCTCATGACTTTTCATATCAACACCTTTTTGTGTAATGTGTGACAAGAAAAGCCCACTCTGCAATACATTTGCGTCGTATATCGTTATTTACAGATAGTCTGAGGGCACAGTAAACCTTACAGTATGCCCTCAGTATAGACGGTTTATGTTGAAAAAATATTAGATGAAAGGGAATATCGATAATTTGGGGTGATTTCGTGCGTAATCGCTGAAGGGTTAGCCAGTAAAACGACGGATAAGGATCAATTCTGCCGCTTCTTTAGGCAAAAATAGTGCACCACTATCTACATAGCCTAATTTACGATAAAAGTGCTGTGCGGGTTCATCTGCCAGTGTAGAGGTCATCACGATGTCATAACCGGCTTTACGCATACGTCCGTGCCAATTGCTGACAAGCCGTCGCCCCAAACCGCGCTGACGATGCGCTTCTGCGATATGGAGCATATTCATGAAAGGGATTTCGTCCCAGAAATATCCCCAGCGCAACCAGCCAACCGGCGCATCTTCCTGCAAAATAATGAGCACACATTCCTGTGCAATCTTGCGTTTCAGCATCTCTGCTGAGATGTGCCGGTCATTGGCGAGTAAATACTGACGATGTTTCCCCGTCGCAATTGTAATCATGTACGATTTTCATATTGCCTGATTGCGCCTAGACCAACCCGTAATCCTGCCAGCCCAAGTACGAACATGCTCATCATCATCAGTGTGGCGCGTGTGGTGCTGTGTGGTGATTCACCTGTTTGTGGCAGTGATGTAATTTGCAAGAAAGACGCGCTCGTACTTCGTACCACTTCGCCATTTACAGACATAATCGCGTTGTTTGTGATGACAAATTGCGAATTGTTGGCTGAATCGTAGCGGGTTTGTACGGTAATCGTCACGCTAGTACCGGGTGGCAACACGTCTTGCCGGAAAGTGACCAGATTGCCATTAACCGTCACCGTACCACTCGTTGATGATGCCGACAAAATCGTAAGTCCGGCTGGGACGCTATCGGTGATAATTACGTCTGGCATGGGGACATCACTGGTGTTGTTGACTGTGATTGTCCATGTGGCATTCTCGCCGGGTAATACGAATGGTGGCGATACATTCTTAGTCAATTGTACGCTTGCTAGTGCCGCTTGGATTGCCTGTCGTGTTGTCTGGGCATCTCCGTTAAAGTTGATGTCTTCACCACGCGTCCAAACAACAGGGTTAGAGTTCGAAACAGCGACCTCAACCAGTTCATCGGTGAAATCACCGTCCAAATCTGCATCAATGATACTTGAGGCTTCATTTGTGATCGAATCAACTGTTGTCGTCATGCGGGTGCGGAAGCGAATTACGATTTCGTTGTTTGCGTCATCTCGTCCTGTTGCACCAGCATCTGGACCGACTTGACCCTCCCACACAATACGATTTTGCACCGCATCATAGCGACAGGCTTGTGTGATAGATGTACCCCTTGCCTCACATTCCAATGATCCCGGCATAAACTCAACTTCGGGTGGTAACGCATCGAAAATTTGTGCATCCACAGGGAAGTTGTTGCCATTGTTTAACCACACCAACTCATAGGTAAAGGTGGTGTCGTTGTCATTTACAGCGATTAGGGTTTTTACACCTTCTAGTGAACGCGCAAAAGTGGTGATGCCGACCTTGAACGGCTCGGTTGCCAGCAAAGATGTACCGATGTCATCTCGTGTGGCGATAAAGCCAAACGAATTCCATGCGGTATCGCCCGGTTGTGCGTTGTCTGGCGCGCGCATCGGAATGATAATTTCAAAACGTTCGCCGGGGTCAATTGTACAACATAGCTCAAAGCGGATGGATTGCACGGTAGATAAATCTGCGGGAGGTGTTGTATTCCAATTCGGGTTCGCACATCCTACCGGACCGGATGGCACGACTGTGGGACGACAGGGATTAGTCTCTGTACTATAAGAGACAGTCACACCACCTGTAGACACAAAGACTTCTGCGATCAGTTCCGGTACCCACTGCGTTTCTCTTGGTTGTCGGTCAATCACACCACGATCACCAAGATGAGGCAAAATCTCTACGATTACAATATCGCGCATGGGCACATTGCCTGCGTTGAATAATTCTAACCGGAAGTCAAATGGACCGTTCGGGCTGGTGAGACCGACATCAGGGAAGCGCACCCAATCGGTGTCAAGCTCCCCACGTACCCATTTGGCGGATTCCATCACTGCCTGAGAGTTCACACCAACAATCACATCATTCGATGTGCAAATTTCTTCCGCAGTATTTCCATCACCGTCAAGATCATTGTTATCTGTAACCGTTGCACAGTTTACATTCGGTGTGGTGTTTTCGTTCCAATCGACGATAAAAGCGGTATTCCGCAAACTTTCTGCGTCCGGGATCGCTGTAGACCGCACCTCTGCGCGATAGGTAATGCTCAAACTTTCGTTGACCAATAGATCATAAGCGGATGTGCCTTCAAAGCGCCAGCGCACTAGCGTACGTCCGGTGCCGTTAAAGTTATCAATGCGTTCAAAAATTGGCGCGACTGCGGCGGGCGGTCTGTTGGCGGTGTTGCCCGGGTCAAATGTCCAATCGAGGAAAATAACATCCTCATCCAACAGATCTGCAATGACCGGATTGCTCAATGGTATGAGCGCGTCAACTTCGTTGGTCAGTTGAATTGTATAGGTTAAAATGTCGCCGGGGTTAACCGACGCGCCATTGTCTGGCGAGGATTTGATAAGTTCAGGGCGTGCGTTGACATCAACGACTTGCACATCATGGTCTTCGGTTTCTGTCAGAATGTTGCCAGGTGTCCCATAGTCGATTGTGCCCTCGTTTTCTATAACTTGACCGGGAACAACCGCGTTGCCACCACGATCAACATTTAAAACGCGTGCCAAAAATCCAAAACGGGTGTCCAATGGGCGAGATGTCTGGAAACCGATGGGTAAGGTGCTGGCGCTGAAATCCCACTGTAAAACGGTGATATATTCACCTGCACCAAGTCCTAACGCGCCGGGGAGTACGGTTTGTTGTGTGGTGAATGGGCTACCGGGCACATCCCTAAACGTCCCATCAAGATTGGTTTGATAGCGTATCGTGATCGGGAATGCTGGACTGACCGCGCTCCCTGTACGAATTTCTAAAACTTCAAGTTGATCCGCGATGGGGTCAGTCACGATGGCGGTTTCTAATGGAACTGAGCCGTCATTATTCAGCCACATCCCATAATAAATTTCGTCACCGGGACGAACCTGATCTCTACTCCCTAGCTTGAAAAAGGTCACGCCGGGTGTGGGTGTACCAATAACATGGTCGTATGTGATGTCTGATGTAACAGGCGGTTCGCCGAGGGGGGTACCTGTGATCGTCAGATTATTGGTGGTTGTGTCCCCAATATTGAATCCATTACCAGAATCAAAACGTACCGTTACGGTACGGCTGATACACCGCGGACCCGCGACATCATAATCCGGTAAGTTCCAAACGACTGTTTGCGGTGGACCGGCATCATAAACACCACCACCACTGGCATTGACGAATGTTACCCCCGGCGGCAGGGTATCAATCATGGTAACGTTTTCCATATTGAGCACGCCCTCACGATCATTCGAGGGGCGACATAAGCTCACACGGTAGGTGGCTTCGTTATCGATTGTACCGCCGGAGATCAGTGTTTTTTCCGGGCGAAGCTGGTTGCTTGCAATCGCTTCAATGGGGACAGGATTACTGGTTTCTGTGTTAGGGTTACCGGGATCATTTGGGTTGTCTGATGTGACTGTCGCTTCATTAATCGCTATTTCACCATCCAGGGTTGTGCCCGGTGGAAAGCGCACACGTAAGCGTAATTCGCCCGTGGAACCGGCTGGCAACGGATCAATAAAATCCCATGTGACTGTGCCTGTTGTTTCATCATAGTTTGCACCAACAGTATGCACAGTATCAAATAAGCGGACATCTTCTTGCGCCCATGATAATTCAGGCGGAAGTTGATCCGTTAACGTTACATTCCTGCAATCTAATGTAATCCCGACACAGCGATATTGAATGACATAGGTGAAAAACTCCCCTGATTCAATTTCTGTGAGGTTGCCTTCGATGGTTTTAGTAAGCTCAAGAGAGGCATCATCATTCTGCGCTTGTAATGGTGCATATCCTATTGCAACCGAGAGCATTACTACTACACAGACCAATAATCTGTGATAGCGTGCCCGCATATTCCTAACCTTTTGTTTACTGTTCTGTAACAATAATGTTATGACAATTATCAAACAAGCGCAATAGGTATAAAAGGCAAATGAGACTAAAGTCATGGAAGATTAATGTTTTTTTACGTTACAAACTTTGGCATTAATATTTGTGCTTATACCATAAATTTGACCTAAAGCATGGTGATTATGTTGTTTTGTTGCCTTGCACTGCATACTCCATTACAAAATAACAGTGACAGACATCCGTCATAACCTATGACATTCTTTCTACAGGTCTTCATGCATTGTGTGATACCGTTAGGATGTTGTGGTTAACGCTTTGAAATAAATTACTGCCTTAAATTAAACCTCCTCGATCTAGACTTGTTTTGATGTCTTTTAGTTGCTAGATTACACTCGAACTTCACTCAAGAGGGGGAAACTTCATGGAAATGACAACTGATATGTGGATTGCGTTTGCGATCCTTGTCTCTGCGATTATCTTATTCGTTACCGAATGGCTACGGGTTGATGTGGTGGCGCTTGGTGTGGTGATAGCGCTGATGCTCACCGAAATCTTAACGCCTAACGAAGCTATTGCAGGATTTTCTAGTTCTGCGGTCTTGACCATCGCGGCATTGTTCATCGTCGGTGGTTCTGTCTTACAAACCGGTCTCGCTGGTATGATCGGACAACGAATCCTCAAAATTGCTGGCACAGACGAAATTCGTCTCACCGCGGTTATTATGATCGCCGTTGCATTGCTCTCCGGCGTAATGAGCGATACGGGCACCGTCGCCGTGTTATTGCCCGCAATTGTTGGTTTAGCCGCTAGTGCAAAGATTAGCCCGTCCAAATTATTGATCCCGTTATCATTTGGCTCATTGCTCGGTGGTGCCACGACGCTTATCGGTACTCCGCCAAATATTATCGTCAGCGACTTGCTTCGCGAAGAAAACACCCGTCTGGTGGCGGAAGGCTTAGAGCCGA
>DAOTXB010000072.1:0-7160 GCA_034435575.1 Anaerolineae bacterium | reverse complement strand
TGTCTTGGTGTGCATCGCTGTGGCGATCTCAGCAGTAGACATCTCAAATTCATAATACAGCATCATCGTTTGTCGTTGCACCTCCGGCAGTTTATTCATCGCAGTACGAACAATCTCCAATATCATACGCCAGTGGGTCAGGTCATCTGGCGACGGGTTTTCATCGCGCAGGACAATCGCGGTGAAAGAATGATTCTTGCCCGTTGTCGCCGCATCAATGGTAGTGATTGCCACTGTTTCATAGCGTCCCTGTTTGCGGAGTGTGTCATAACACTGATTCCGCACCACACGAAACAAGAAAGGACGCATATACGCAACCGTTTCGAGCTTTTTGAGATTGACATAAAGCGCCAGAAAACAATTTTGCACAATATCATCCTCATTAGGTGTCCAGCCAATCAACCGACTGATAAAGCGTCGCACCTGTGGCTCAAGGGTCTGTTGTATATTGCCGAATGCCTGACGATCACCCTTGCGGGCGGCTGTCAGCCACTTTTCTAAGTCCGTTTGTCGCACAGGAGTCCCTGTTTCATCGTGATAATATGACCGACCTTCCTACTCTTATCATCGCATAGGAGGCAAACTGGTTCATTATTCGTTAGTTATGTTGCGTAATTCAGCGTAGGCAAATCGTAATCTATTACTATTCAACTTCTAAGGTCATGTTGATTATGCCCTTAATCGTGAAGAATAGAATAATTGTAAGAATAATCTAAATAAACCCTGTAGGTGCTGGACAAGTAATGTTGTAGTTTGTTACGTTTAGCGTGGCTAAGTAGTAGCGTAATCTAAACCATTAGATGAATGAATGAGGATCTATGTTCAATAACCATGATGACACTACGTCTGCATCAGTTTATGATGAGACAAGCACAGAAACAGAGCAAACCAATCCGGAGACCATTAAAGTCTCTGCGCGTTCACGTTCAACCTCAGTTGCCGGTGCAATTGCTGGTGTAATCCGCGAACGGGGTAGTGCGGAAGTACAAGCTATCGGCGCGGGGGCAGTCAATCAAGCAGTCAAAGCGATGGCTATTGCACGCGGGTATCTCGAACGCGATGAATTAGACGTTAACTTTCAACCGTATTTTGTTGATGTTGATATCGATGGGCAGGAACGTACTGCCGTACGTTTTAATGTGGAATCGTTCCCCCGTGCTGTAAGTGACGCATAATTTACGATCATAAGCGAGGGTGTGACACGCGTAGTTAGGGGATCACACCCTCATTCTTCCTCAATGTGTTAGTTTTTCACGTCTTTACGTCTTTCCCGCCGATTCTCATTTAAATGGTTTTGTCAAGTGTATCAATATGTGCGCCATATTGTGCCCAATCAGTTTGTGGCGACCATCGTGTGCCATCTGGTAATGTTGTCCCCTCGTTACACTGTACATTGGTGAAATTTGCCTGTCTCGCTTCACCAGATTTTCTATCCACATATTGTAGAATTGCGCCTTCGAGATTTGCATTTTTGATGTCTGCGCCAGTAAGGTCTGCCCCGATTAAATCCGCGCCCATGAGTTCCGCACCTCGTAAATCCGTTCCGCGTAAGTTGGCAAAATAGAGATTCGCGCTTTTGAGGTCTGCATAATTGAGCCATTGCCCCTGCAATAAGCCTTCATCGCCATCTAACCATCCCCGGCGCATCAGATCGCTGATTGCGGCTTTTGCGGTTTCATTGGAAGAGCTTCCGGCTTCACGGATTAAGCGTTCCTGTGTATCGAGCAGACGTAATTTTTCTTCGCGCCGTTGATTCAACCGATCAAGAAAAAACACGGTGAACGCAATCCCGACACCTTCCGGTACTAGATTTTCTATAAAGCCACCAAATCCTGTGATGACCATTTCTAAAAAGGGGTACAGCAACAAACCGATAACTATACCGCCAAACACATATAAGCCTTGATTTTCTTCCCAGAAGTCTTGAATCCTGAGCCAACGGCTCGCATCTTCATCATGATTAACTGCCATGCTGTTCACTCCTAAATTGAATCCATCATTGATCGCTTAATCATACCAATGTTTTGGCGCTCATCTAATTAAGCATTTACGATTCTTGGTTGAGGTTCAATTATTCGCGATGAATGTATCTATTGAAGGCTAAACGAAGAGGTGATTCGCGCAATGATACGATGTGTATCAGAAGAAAATGTTGCTACAACCTTCGCAATAACAATCCTAATTGTAGTGAAACCGTCATGAGAGCGCTTGTTTGTTTACTTCCTCAAGAATCTTAGCTGATTCCACGCTGACATAAAGCACGCGCTCAAACAATTTGATGATGTACTGGGCATCGATACCACCATAAGCATTGGGGTCAAACTCGCGCCCGCTGATGGGGTCTTCTGAGATCACATAATGATCCACCATCCACTCCAACGCACTACGCCCACTAATGCGATAGTCGAAGGCTTCTTCCGGAATGTTTTCCAGTGTCAATGTGTTGTTGATCTTCACAGCATAATAGGTGGGGTAGTCACGTTGATTCTCGTCATCAAGAATATCCTGTGTGGTGACGACCTTTGCCAGTTGTGTATCCGTAATCCGGTTGGGAATTTGCTCATCAATAATGCTAAGAATCTGGATGAGCATTTCTTCCATCCGATTAAACACATCATTATTGGTGATGTAAAAGACCACACCATCCGCGCTATCACTCCGTCCCTGTTCGCCATACATACCGGTAATCTCTACCCGTAAACCGGCACTAGGGCAATAAAAGCCATTGAAAACGGCGGGGGTTTTGCGCGTGGCAACACGTTTAAATTCCAGACCATCTAGGCGATGATCCCGTAATGCTTCCCACATCAACGAGGCGGCGGGTGTTTGTGGATGCCACAATTCACGCGCAATTTTGCTTTTCGTTTCTGCCGCTTTTTTACGATAAAATGCGGTACGACTTGGGTCTGACGTGGTTTTTTTCTTGCGCTTACTATGCGGTTGTTCTAGCTTCATCTTGATAACACGGAATGAGATTGTTTCTAATCCTTCCGCCGTTTGCTTCCACTTGAGCTTATAACGTTGTGCGCGTTCATAGCCTTTATGTAATTTGGCAAGACGAGCGCCATAACCGCGCATTTTCCAGAATTGCTGTGCAAGTGGCACACGGGGAAGTTCGCCTTCCCATTTCGCCTGTTTGAGATAATCTTCATGATGGAATACACCGTACATATAGTGGATGATGTCCCATTTCGTGATGCTATCATCTTCATAATGTTCACGGAAGAAATTTTGTGCCCAATCCGTGACATTCTCCTGCCTACCTTCACTATCATAGGTATATGCGGGCAGGCACATAAATTTATCGGCATCACTATTTTCTAGGGGAATATCGTCCGTTATCATACAGCCGAAGTCATCACCATATTTGAACACGCAGATAGTCGTGTTTTGATGCGGGATGCGATACGCCTGTTGACAATAACGCATATCATCGCCCATTGAAGGATCAAAATAATAATGTCGCTTCATGAATGGAGCAACGAACGCATCTTTCAAATTATCTTCATCATAAACGATCACTTGCCCGCGAATGAGTTGTTTACGCATTTCCGTCATCAGTGGGTTTGATGCTTCAACGGCGGCGTTAAATTCTTCAATTGTGGTGGGTTTTTCTTTAGTTTCCCATACCGCAAGTTGGCTAGTGTAATCTTCAATAAAGGTATGCACACCAGCTAAAAGGTTATGTTTATTGAAGTCGCTAGTATAGGCACGTTGGTTAATGCCTGCGCAGGTGATATGGAAGATGAGGTCTGTATTTAGTAATTTAGCCGTATCGCTCGTCATAAACTGTTTCAATCACATGTACCAATTCGTTGCGGATATGCTACTATCCGTTATTTTCAGATCAAGCGCAGTTATGTTGCATACTGCTAGGGTAAGTTGCCCCTTAGGACGACTTACTATTATCTTAGCACAAAGGTGATAGTAGGAGATTACCCCGTGCGTTACGTTTCATTATTCAAATTCACTACTAACGATAATTCAGAAATTATCTTAATTACATCATAGCATCATTTTCCATAAAGATCATTGACATATGGAAGACCTCTTCGCGCACTAGAACATGGGCGGAGCGCACCTCTAGCATTGCCATGACGACTCCTGCAAATAGGGCGGTAGTGCCCATTAAGAATAACACGAGCACAATAGTAAATATCCAGTTCGCCATTGTGATTGCACCAAGCGCGATCATGAACATATCTGCGATAAAGAGTGCAATTGATAGGTACGCAAAGGTGATAGCGTTGTGCATCTGACGATGATGGTTGAGTACCTGTGGCACGTGTTCGTCAATCTCATCAATCCGTTTATATTGCTCTGAATCAGCAAGTTCTGGAAAAGAAACAGGGTGCGTTCACGGTCTGCGCGGAGTTGTATCCGTTCTTGTGCCATCATCCGAAGCAGGTTAGTCAGCGTACGGTAGCGTCCGAGCATTGCGTTGAGAATGTGTGCAGTGGCGATCACCATAACGACGGGCGCGACAATTAATTGAATAATCTCCGCGACGGCGGTAGCGTCCATTTCCATTGATTTTCCTACGGTGTGCCAACACAATAATAAAGGGTGAGAACGTCTTGCCTGCCCTCACCCTCCAAAGTTTACAGTATTTCTTTACAGTGTGCTTTAGCAAGCGCCCTGTTGCAGGGTATAGGTGCGCGTCAGCACATTGTCACTCTCAATTGTTTCTACAACTTGACCACCAGTGTCGATGATGACCTCAATGCGATGTTCTTCGTTGAAGAAGGTACTGATCGTAAACTGCCCACCAACTACCCAGTTTTGCCCCGGTGACAATACTGGTACTTCGCGGGTCAGGCTGGACTGTACCTGCCCAGTAGCGACGTGTACGTCCTGAATGGTGACAGATACTGGCGAGCTTGTGCTTGCCAATCCCGTATTGGTCAGGTTTGCCAACACCTCAAACTGTACATTACAGGTCGGTATTGCCGGAGTCAATGATGGTGCTGAACCGGTTAGGTTACCCGTCGGGACTGGTGTTGCGGTTGCTGGTGGTGTCGGTGATGCGGGTGGGTCGATACGTGGCACCGTGCCAAAGTTGCCTTCTGATGTGACCACACTCGGCGCAATCCAACCACGGCGACCATCTTGTAATTCGATATAGTACCAGCCGTTACCGGATGTGCTGATGCCGATGACGCGAGCTTCTTGACCCTCTAGCAGGGTATCTACAACACTATAGCCGGTACCGTCGCCACTGCGTACATTCGCGTTCAGATTTGCCGTCACACGCGCTGTAGAATCAAGCGGTGTGGGCGAAGACACTAGCGTTGGGACGCTTGATGGGCGGGTTGCGGTGGGTAACGGTGTGCTTACGCCTTCCACCAGCGACCCACTACCTAAGCCCATTTCTAACACAAAGTCCGGTGGCTCATTTTCCACGCGAAGTGGGCTAACGTAAAAATACATCGGCGTGGAGTCCCGTATATTAAGGACTAAGCGCAATTCGTACCGGTCATCAGGTGCGGTTTCGGTATTCCACGAGCCAAGCACACCATCCGTGATTGCCTCTGTGTTCGGCAGTGTTGCCGGGAACCAGGGTGATTCGACAGTTTCGGTTTCTTCGGCAGTGTCTACAGTATCAGTTTCCAACGGCGGAAGTTCCAGCGGGCGGAATTCGATAAAGTAGCTCGTCATATCGGGTAAATTCGCTGAACCATAAATATCGACATCACCACGCAGGGTATATACAGGTGGGGGCCAGCTAATATTGGTAGCAGGGTTTATCTCATCATCGGGACGTGGCGTAATCTCCTGTGCGCTGACGAGAGCCGTAAATGCTAATAATAGGATAAGAAAAAAACTAATCCGTTTTGTCATGTGTCTGTACTCCTTATGATTACTCATGGATAATTAAATTGTACTCATTTCCGCAGTGTGTGGTAATTTCAACAAACATACACGCTTATCATAGCCGATTTTGTATCCAGATTGCGTGTCGTTTTGCCATCGCCAACCCTACGCTATCTGTTTTAGCCTCATGATGCGTCGATACTCACTGCAAGTACCGTCCCATTTACATCAATCTGTGAGAACAGCCCGACATCGCGTGTGCCGATATACAACGTGTCTGCTTCCGCAACGTAGAAAACCATCTCATCCAACCATGTGATTGATGTGGCATTTGGCACATCCAGTAAGAAGCGTGTATCCGTCATAAGGTTTACCAGTGTAAGTGTAGGATTGGTTTCATCATCGTCGTTGTAGATGGTCGCCATGCCGTCGCCATTAATACGCAACCCGACCCAGGGTAAATCCCCGATTTCAGTCAAGTCACCCGTTTCTATGTCATAGATCAGGTGGATCATTTCACCATCTATGCGATAGCGTATGAGCAACTTCCCGGCATCAACTAACGCGATCTGCCGGATGTCTCGTTCAGGTAAATCTTCCGGCAGAATAATCCTTTCTGGTGAGGAATCAATACTGTCATAAATATGCAAGCCATTACCGATGAGTTGCTCGGCATAGTCGGGGAAGTCTAATTCCAAAGCGGTGATGAAATAGGTGGCGAAGGCATATAAGGTGCCTGTGCTCGGGTCGATGCCCGTGGCGCGATGACTCAGGTTAATTTGTATTGTAGGTAATAATGAGAGGATTGTATCTGCGTCTACATCGTACACGAACAAACCTGCCGCCCCGGCTTCAATGGCGAAGTCAGAGAATGCAACGAGATTGTCTTCAAGCCAGCCATGTATGACCGTGTCATCAACAGCAAAGCGTTCTGCGCCTGCGACAGTATCCAACGGTAATACACTCACGCGATTATCCGCACGGATAACATAGGTACCCGCGCCACTTGCCCCCGCGCCAGTGCCGAAATTATCCACCCCGCGATAGACGGCGTTGGTGCTATCCGGTGACCAGTGAATATCTGTTGCGGTGCCGGGAGTATCTTCCAGTGCGACCACATCGCCTGTCTCTGCTTGCCACACATGCAATGTACCGAAGCCGTTCGGCTCGAAGTCATCTGGGTTGCCAGACCCTGATGTGCCCACACCATATACAAGACGTGATCCGTCGGGTGACCATGACATGACCAATCCACCCCGTATGAACGTATCAGCAAGATAAAACCCGTCGCTCCCCGCATAGAATTGTGTGAGCATGAAATCGTCGTTCAGCAATGGGGCACGATG
>DAOTXB010000071.1:0-1736 GCA_034435575.1 Anaerolineae bacterium | reverse complement strand
TCAGTATGATTGAGAAAGTTACGGGGAATTGCCCAATTAGTTACACGGTCAAAGTGATTGGCGGTAAGTGGAAGCCCATCATCCTCTATTATTTGTTAGATGATAAAAAGCGTATTAGTCAACTACAGCGTCTTATTCCTGATGCTTCTCGCCGGATGCTTACCAAACATTTACGCGAACTAGAAGCAGACGGTGTCATTCATCGTGAAGTTTATGCTCAGGTACCGCCAAAAGTGGAATACTCGGTAACGGAAAAAGGGCGAAGCCTCAAACCGCTTCTATTATCAATGCTCAGATGGGCAGAAGAAAATCAGTTATCGGGCGCAACAGATTGAGTGAATTTTAGCACCCGCTACTATGTTTTGCAGGAAATTGTGGAGAGCTTATCTGGGCGCACCCCGCGACGAACAACCGATTGAGTGACAGGTTATCATAAAACAAAAAAGCGACTCACACTATCAGCGAGTCGCTTTTGTTTTTGCTAAAAAGTTGGGGTTAGTTCAAATTCTCGAAGATGCCTGCCGCACCCATGCCACCACCAATGCACATCGTCACCATACCGTACTTGCTGTTACGACGTTTCATCTCGTGCATCAGTGTGACGCTGAGTTTTGCCCCGGTGCAACCAAGCGGGTGACCG
Organism: Anaerolineae bacterium; assembly: GCA_034435575.1. Taxonomy (GTDB): domain Bacteria; phylum Chloroflexota; class Anaerolineae; order Aggregatilineales; family Phototrophicaceae; genus JAVJSU01. The sequence continues at coordinate 1,096 of DAOTXB010000071.1, read as the reverse complement.
AGCGCAATCGCGCCACCGTTCACATTGATGATTTCGGGGTCTAGCTCTAAATCACGAATCACCGCGAGTGATTGTGAGGAGAAGGCTTCGTTTAGTTCGATCAAATCAATATCGCTGATGCTCATGCCGGTACGCTTCAGTAATTTTGGCACTGCCGCGATGGGACCGACACCCATCACTTCTGGACGTACACCGGCGACGTTAAAGCCGACGAAGCGCATCAACGGAGTCAAGCCGAGTTCGTTCGCTTTTTCCTCTGACATCACAATCACGCCTGCCGCGCCATCGCTCAATGGGCTGGAATTGCCCGCCGTCACGTTGCCCTTTGCGCTGAAGACAGGTTTGAGCTTAGACAAGCCTTCAACGGTGGTTTCGCGGCGTAGATGTTCATCTTCATCGAGGATTTGTGTCATGGTGTGGGGTAGACCATCGTCACCGATATACGTTTCTTCGATCTCAAATGGTACGATTTCATCTTTGAAGCGTCCGCTGTCAATGGCATCAGCGGCTTTTTTGTGGCTGTTATAGGCAAACTCGTCCATATCTTCACGGCTGATTGACCATTCCTGTGCCACACGTTCAGCGGTATGTCCCATACTCATGTACACGTTCGGGTCATTTTCCGCCATATACGGATTTGGGCTGAGGTGATGCCCGGTCATCGGTACGAGGGACATTGTTTCTGCACCACCGGCGATGATAATATCCGCACCGTTGGCGATAATACGTTCTGCCGCCATTGCGATAGTCTGTAAACCACTGGAGCAAAACCGGTTGACGGTTTGTCCCGGTACATCCACCGGTAGACCGGCGCGCAGGGCGATAACACGGGCGAAGTTCATGCCCTGACTGCCTTCTGGCATGGCACAGCCCATAATCACGTCGTCGATTTCTTTAGGGTCGAGCTTGCCCTCTGTTTGTTTTAATAAATCTTTGATGACTGTCGCCGCCATTTCGTCCGAACGAACGTTACGGGTGGAGCCACGCTTGGCTTTCCCTACGGCAGTGCGAGAGCCTGCAACAATCACTGCTGAACGCATAAGTTTACCCTTTTTCATAATAATTGAATTTGGATTCGATTATAACGGTATTTCAG
>DAOTXB010000070.1:0-2028 GCA_034435575.1 Anaerolineae bacterium | reverse complement strand
TCATCGTCCATCTCAATCTGTGGCGCGACCAGCAGATAAGATAGGAACAAGCCCCCGATGCCAGCAGAAAATGGCACACCCAGCCACATGTGAATTTCCCACCACAAACCGCGATTCCATAGGTTCACGCCAATTTGTGCTGTCAACAGCATGTAAGTGAGCATGAATACAAACGGCATAGCGAAGCCGAATACGCGCAATGCTATCGTGTTTTTGGTGGAAGGGCGGGTAAAGTATATCAGCGCATCACCGATCAGCCCGACAATCGGTCCCAGCGCCAGCAATAGCAAGTATTCGCTATCATCGTAGCTATGTAACCAGTACATTAGCCCGACGTTGATGCTCACCATGAACGTGACCGCCCCAAATGGTAAGCGAAAACGACGCATGGTGAATAACAGCGTCGCAATCAGGATGCCCGTATACATCATCGCGCTGGTAATCCCGACGTGGTCAACAATCCAGGCGCGACCAGGGCGAAAGCCGATCAAGTTGGTGGCGTTGTCGAACGGACTAGCATATTGAATGAAAAATGTGAGCAAACTCATGATGATGGACAGCGCCAACAGCACGGGCAATAAATCGCCCCAGCCACTTGCCCGTGATCGTCGCCATGTCGCCCGCACCGGTCCGGTCAGAAAAAGAAACGCGCCACTTGCCAATGCTAGATGCGATGGACTGAGCAATTGTTCCAGGTCTTCTTCAAAACCAAAGGCTTCATGCCACAGCATATCCGCCGCGCCCGCTATGCCGAAGATCACCACGCCGACCAACGACAGCATGTAGCCCTTCGGCAAGGCGCGAAGCCACGCATACCCGCGATTCACATTACGAAAGTGTGCGATGATCAAGAATGCGCCAACCGCCGCATAACCAGAATACAGCACAGCATGATAGGGCGTGAAAAAAGTTTCGTCTACCCGTCCATGATTGTGTGCCCAGCCATCCAGATATAAGCCGATGACGAACCATGAAGCCAATAAAGCGACGATGAGATCAAAGCGTACATTGCCAATCGGGAACCCTTTTTGGCGGATTCTAGTGGGCATATTCCGTTCTGAGAGTGAGTGATCCACTGTTGTCATGTGTGTGCTCCACAATAATTTTCTGAGGGTCTATGACTATATTACGTTTCAAATGCAAATTAGTTACACAGGAAATATATAACACGAGCCTCTGAGGGAAAAAGCACACATTCAACGTCACATAGCAGATCATAGATTGCGTCCAGAATCGGTTGTGTAGATTATGCAAGATAGGCATCATAAGGGACTTGTCACAAAACAGACACGGGGTACACTTAAGGATATTAGGTACGCAGTGATAGATGAAAACGGACAAAACGCATGAACAAACATTATCAGAAATGGGATGAGTTGGCACCGCGTGGTTTGTTGCTCACGGGGTTTGGATTATCACTTTTAGGACAAGCCATTGCCGCGAAGATCAAAGGTAAGGGCTTCTTTAGATGGTTTATCACGGGGACACTCGCGTTGATTGCGGTCAATTCTGGTCTGTCCATCTTCGGGGAAGCGATTAAAAACCGCACCCTCTACGAACTAGAGATTAAAGAATTTCAGGACAGTGAATAAGTCGCGCTCGGTTTATCGTGCCTACACAACTACACTCACCAGAACCCTGCCCCATCCTGATGATTGCCGGGGCAGGTATAAAATTGGCGCGAATGACCTAATCTTTTAGGGTCAGACTGATCGGGCAATGATCTGACCCCATCACATCTGCATGAATCTCCGCAGTTTCCACACGATCACGCAGATCAGGCGAAATGAAGAAGTAGTCGATGCGCCAGCCCACATTGCGTCCACGGGCACCACCACGATTCGACCACCAATTATAAGCGCCCTCAAGTTCAGGGTTTAGCTCACGGAAAATATCGCTATAACCCGCCTCAATCACCGCATCCAACCAGGCGCGTTCTTCCGCCAAAAATCCGGTTGTCTTGGTGTTTTGTTTTGGACGTGCAAGGTCAATCTCTTGATGCGCTGTGTTGATGTCTCCACAAAAAAT
>DAOTXB010000069.1:0-5017 GCA_034435575.1 Anaerolineae bacterium | reverse complement strand
CCGCTCATATATGTCACAGAGACTTCACGCTTGAATTTGGGGTTATATGGTGTCATTTTCTCTTAGCTTATCCCGTATTGTCTGTAAACGGCTCAACGCCTGTTCATGGTTAGGGTCAATTTCCAGCGCATTGAGGTATTTTTCTTCTGCATCACGGTAACGTTCCGCATTTGCCAGCGCGTCACCATAATTTATCCAGTACCATAGATCATGCGCGTCAAAACCAACGGCTTTTTCATGCGCGTCAATCGCATCGCTATAACGGGTGAGTTGATTTAAGCTCATGCCCAGCCCGTTCCACGCCCACGCATTTTCTGGATCAAGCGCAATCGCTTTTTCATAACTATTCACCGCATCTTGATAACGGTTCAATCGGCGCAGAATCTGCCCTTTTCGTGCCCAGATTTGAGCATTATCCGCCGCCACGATGATGGCTTTATCAACAGCGACAAGTGCATCCTGTGTTTTTTGCATATCAAGCAGAAGTTCCAGCCGGTTGATGTGATAGGCGATGATGGTGGAATCTTCGGTGACGGCACGCTCAAAGCTGACCAATGCTTCCTCACGTTTGTCCATATCGCGTAATGTTAAACCGCGTCCGTTCCACGCCCAGGCATAAAGTGGATTCAAGCGTACCGCACGATCAAAAGCGACCAGTGCTTCGCTATGCTTGCCCATCCTACGCAATGTTTGTCCCTGTTTTGCCCAGCTTTCGATATGGCGTGGGTTGAGCTTTAAGGCTTCTTCTAATGATTTAAGCACCTCATCCAGCCGGTTGAGTGTGTAGAGTTCATCCGCATGATTATACCAGTACCACGCGTCATAAGTGTTGAGTTGTAACGCCTTCTCAAAACTGAATAATGCCTCTTCATGACGGTTGAGGTGGCTCAGGGTTAAGCCACGTCCGCTCCACGCCCAATCATGATCCGGCTCAAGTTCTATGGCGCGAGTATAACTATGAAGCGCCTTATCGTAGCGGTTTAATCGGCGCAAAACCTGTCCGTGCTGTGCCCAAATCTGAGCATTGTTGTTATCTAGCTTGAGCGCTTTTTCCAGCAGGGCGAGTGCCGTGTCATTGCGGTTGAGATAAGTCAATACGTCCGATTGTTTGTAGATGTAGAACACTTCATTCGGGGCATATTCACTGGCTTTTTCATAAGCGCTGATCGCCTCTTCGTATCGACTGAGCATCTCCAGCGTAGCGCCCTGTTCACTCCATGCCCATGCGTACGTTGGCACAAGTTCAACCGCGCGTTTGATAGCATCCAGCGATTCATCATAACGGTTGAGATGGCGCAACACATTGCCTAGGCGCGCCCAACTACGCGCATGATCCGGGTTGATGCGTGTGGCGCGTTCCAGCGGGCTAAGGGCATCTTTGAAGCGCCCGATCAAAATCAACACATTGCCCTGATTGTACCAGTGCCAGACATCATTCGGCTTGAGCGTTGCGGCGTCGCGGTAACATTCATAAGCCGGTTCAAGTTGTCCCATTTGTTCCAGCGCGATGCCCTTACCATTAATTGCCCATGCGGATTCAGGGTCAAGCTCTAAGGCGCGATCATAAGCGTGGATGGCTTCGTCGTAACGGCGCACATAGCGCATGACCTGACCGAGTTTTGCCCAACCAAAGGCATAATCAGGATCGGTGCGGGTGGCTTCTCTGGCGGGTTGAATCGCCTCATTAAAGCGTCGCATATCCACCAATAATTCCGCCAGATTGTACCAGGGCCAAACCTCATCGGGCTGATATTGGGTTGCACGTTTGAAGGCGAGTAGGGCATCCTGCGTTCGCCCCAGTGCTTTATAGGCTAAGCCGCATCCGTTGTGTGCCCAGCCATAACCGGGGTCAAGTTGGAGCGATTTTTCGTAAGCGTTTACGGCTTTTTGATATTGTTGCAAATAGCGGAAATTTTGCCCCAATTTCGCCCAGCTATTGGGGTGTGCCGGGTCGAGCTTTAAGCCGATTTCCAGCATCTCAATCGCGCCTTCATAATCACCGAGTGTATGTAGCACACCGGCGCGGTTATACCAGTACCAGACCACGTTCGGGTTGATGTCGGTCGCGGTTTCAAAACAGGCAATTGCCTCCGCATACTTATCGAGGCGTTCTAAAATGATACCTTTACCGTTCCACGCCCATGCGTAACGGGGTAAAATATCCAGCGCTTTGTCATAGCAATCGAGCGCTTCATCATAACGTTCTAATAAGCGCAGGGTACGCCCTTTACGCGCCCATGCCCACGCATAATCCGGTTGTAAATCAATCGCACGATCAAAGGCAATTAGCGCTTCATCGTAGCGTCCTAACGCGGTCAACGAAAAGCCTTTGTCCATCAACTCACGCGCTTCTAGCTCAGGACCGGTAATCTCCATAATTGGCGTTTCGTCGGTCAGGTCGATATAAATTTTGACCAATTCATCGACGATAATATGCCATGCTTCGGGGCGATCATCCGGAGATTTCTCCAGACAACGCAGACACAATGCGCGTAACGCCTCCGGTATTTTTTCTTGCTCAATATCGTCAAAGGCTGGCTTACGATTGGTGTGGGCATCAATCCATTCTGGAAATTTGCGCGCGCGGAAGACATGATGTCCGGTAAGCATTTCATAGAGCACACACCCGAAGGCGTAGATGTCTGAACGCACATCAACATCATTGCTCTTACACTGTTCCGGTGACATATAGGGGACTGTACCCACCACCGCGCCAACACGGGTTAGTCGATTGTTGCCACTTACCGGATGCGCTTCCTGCACGTTGCCGTTGATGCCGTTGTCTGATGGGTCTTCGTCAAAATCGAGTGTACGCACCAGCCCAAAATCGGTGACTTTTGCAATGCCGTCATGGGTGACGAGGATATTTGCTGGTTTTAAGTCACGGTGTACTAAGCCGGGCACTTTCTCGGTTGCATGACGCATTCCAAGTGCGATATGTAAGCCATATTCTGTTGACCGTATCAGGTCAAGGCGACTATGGTCGATCCAACTGCGTAAATCTGCGCCAACATCCTCTGGTCCAGAGATATGCTCAAGGATGATATGTGGTTGTGTGCTGATATTCTGTACCAGTCGTGCTTGTACGATATGGCGGTGTTTTTCCAGTCGAATCCACGTAATTGCTTCGTTGGTAAAGCGATTAACCGCTCGGTCATTATCAAGAAAGCGACGCTGAAAGCTCTTGATGGCGACAGGTTCACGATTTTCGTGGTCATAACACAGGTAGACCACGCCCATCCCGCCCCATAACACTTCCGCAACTTCATAGCGTCCTTCAATGCGATCTCCGATGACAAAATCACTCCGGCGCAGATGTGGACTACTACTTTTGCTCCCTGTTTCGCTGTCCTCACTATCAAGTACACCATCGGGGATGCCCGCAGTAATGGATGTGCCGGAAAGGACTGAATCCTGTGCATTTTCTACCTGTGTGTCATGCATGCTCGATGGTAATTCTTCTGCACGGGAGAATTCATCTTCATCCATGCCAAGGTCTACCGCCGTAATGGTTGCATCACTAAAATTGGGGTCGTTGCGCTGAGGGTAAACATCGGTCATATCTTCCGCCCCGGTCAAATCCTCCGGTGTGACAGCCTTCATCGGGCGCGTTTGTGTTTCTTTGCGGAAGGAATCCAGCAGGGCAAGCACGGTGCGATTACTGCTCCGCTCCATACCCTCATCATCGTCACGGTCAGTTACCGCCCATAACGCCACAGCAATGTTACGGCGAGTGGCGCGCTGACGGGCAACATCCGTCACATATTGGATATAGCTGTTGATGGCGTGTTCTGCCATTTTACGGTCAATCGCATTAGCCGCATAGTCAGTCGCGCGATGATACGCCGCCAGTGTTTTGCCAACATAAAAGACCAGTAGATTGCACTCATCCGTGACTGATTGACGCGCACACAGATCACCCAGTGCAAAATAGCAATCGACTTCTGGATGGCGTAAGGCGAGTTTCCCTAGTTTGCTAATTTCTTGATGTGCATCGGTTGCGAAAATATCGCGTTTATCCTCACGGTTACGCTTACGCAATCGCGCTTTGATTTCATGTTCTGGCAATGGGTCGGGCTTGCGACCAGTTTGCGGAATTTCTGTACACACGGTGATTCCGTACCTATTTTTCTACATCACGTCAACAATTCTCATTAAGCGTAACGCTATTTGTTCATAGTCTCAAGTTTTGGTCAGGCGCTGTTCTGTGCCCATTGTACACCGAAATACCCGCAAGACCGCCACAAGATTCAGATTAACCCGCCGCGGTTGCCCCTTCCGGTACACTCACCGGAGTATATTCTTGTCGCCACCATTCAGGGAAGGGGGCACGGACGACACCGAAGTAATCGTCCAGAATACGACGCACAATGGGCGCGGCGACCTCTGACCCCTCACGAGAATTGGCAACGGCTACCGCAATGGCAATCTGTGGATCGTTAGCAGGGGCATAGGCGACAAACCACGCGTTCGGCGCGAATCCGGCTTCTGCGGTGCCTGTCTTACCACACAGCGTATAGGGTGCATCGCCGAAAATTCGTGTCGCTGTGCCGAAGTCCTCGTCAATTGGCACACCACACATACCCTCTTGAATGGTCTCTAACACACCCGGCTGAAAGTCTAGCGTATTAAGCACCTGTGGCGAGAATGTTTCCTGTACTGATACATCGTCAAAACCGCCGATTTGTTGGACGAGATAGGGATTGTAAACTGTGCCTCCGTTCGCTACAGAAGCGGTGACGACTGCCATGCCAATCGGTGGCAATTGTACCGGGTCTTGCCCGATAGCATTGTTGATCGCGGAGGTCACACTTTGTGGGTTACCAAGATTACCGGATGTACCGGGTAATATTTGATTCACCGTATAGGTCTGTCCTAAGCCCATCTGACGCGCATAATCATCCAGCACACTCCCACCTGCCTGGCGATAGACCAACGCGCCCTGCTCATAGAAGAACGGGTTACACGATGCCATCAATGCCTGCGCTGGCGTGATGATCCCTGCGGGTTCTTCCTC
>DAOTXB010000068.1:0-12429 GCA_034435575.1 Anaerolineae bacterium | reverse complement strand
TAAACGCTGAAGGTGAGCGTCAGGGTCTGGCGTTGGTATTGGACGACATGACCGAGCAAAAAGCCCGTGAAGCGACCCTTGCGGAAGTCCGGCGTTATTTGCCACCCGCGCTGGTCGAAAATATTCGTAGTATGGACAATGTCAACGTTATCGGGCAGGAACGTGAAATCACGTCAATTTCTACTGATGTGCGGGGCTTTACCACGTTCAGCGAAATGTTACCGCCAGAAGAACTCATGAAGATCATCAACCAATATTTGAGTGTCGCCAGTGATGCGATCAACCTCTATGAAGGGATTGTTGATAAATATATGGGCGACGCGGTGACCGGTTTGTATAACACCCAGCTTAATCCGCAGGATGACCATGCCGTGCGTGCGGTGCGTGCCGCCATGAGCGTGATCTATGATCTGTATGCCCTGCATGAAGTTCTGCCGGACGATCAACGACTATTTTACGGCATTGGCATCCATACCGGACCGGCGTTCCTCGGTAATGTGGGTAGTGATGATCGTAAAGAATTCACCGCTATCGGCGAAGCGACCACCATTAGCAAGATTCTGGAATCAATGGCAGGTCCCGGAGAAGTCATCATTAGCCCGGCAACCTACGCGCATGTGAAAGATATGTTCGACTGTGAGGAGCGCAAGCCATCAGAAGACAAAACCAAAGGCGAGAACATCCCGCTTGTCTATAAGATACTCAAGCGCAAGAAGGGTGTGAACACCGGAGCGCTATTCCTTGACCCCGAATTGGCTGATTTGCTCAAAGATTTGGGCGATTAGGCGCAGAACTAACGCCTGCACATTTCATAAACAAACATACTCAGCGGGAAGCCTATGCCTCTCGCTGTTTTTATGCTTCAGACAACCAGCCCTTCGTTAAGTGCCTCCAACAAAGACTCCCCGTCACGCATAATCAAGTCTTCGAGCTGTATTTGTGCTTCAGCAAGGTTGCGGTTGTGGATATGCGTTAAGAGCACGTCGTATAATGTCAGTAATGATGTCATTTCCGTCGGATGTGGTTGGATTCGGCGCATGTTTTGTAATAAACGGGTCTGATTATGCAGTCGAAACAGTATGGACACGGTTTGTGGTTTATCGGTGATTTGTGCGATTGTCGTATGCAGACTAAATAGTATTTGACGTGCGCCCTGCACGTTTTTGGTATTCACCCACGCTCGCGCTGTCTCCAGATCGTGTTTTAACCCGTCATAGCGTGTACTCAGATACTCAATGCGCCATCTGAGTGCAAGACACTCCAGGGTGGCGCGGAGCATAAATAATTCTGTGACCGCGTCGGGTGTAAATGAACGCACAAAGACACCATGCCGTGCCCGTCGTACCACCCAGCCTTCATGCTCCAGTATGGACAGGGCATCTCTTGCGGTGTTCTGGCTGACGTTCATTTCATGAGCAATCGTCAGTTCAACCAGACGATCTCCGCATATATATACCCCGTCATGCAAGGATTGCCGGAGCACATCGGCAACTATTTTGGAAAGTGTTTCTCTGCGGGAGGTCTGCGGTGACATTAGGGCACCCACGAAGGATAAAAACCGCCTTCACCCTCGACCAGAATTCTATCGCCACCGTTCGCGGGGAAATAATAGATCTCAGACACAATGCCCTGTTCGGAGTTATAAATGACATGAGCACCATCCGGGCTGTAGTATCCACCCCATTCGCGCCCGAGATGATCCTCCACAATCGTGACCTCCCCACTACCATCCACGTTAATGGTTGCCAGTGCAGAACCGCCGTCGCCATCGGTGGTAAACAACACTGTTTGACCGTCCGGGCTAAAGTTTGGCGATGCATCACGAACATCGTTATTGGTCAGTGTAAGGACTTCGCCGGTTTGTATATCCAGACGGGCGACTTCCCATGCTAGCGCGTTGTCGCTCGGACCTGTTGTATACACCACATAACGCCCATCGGGGCTGTAGCGCGGGTGACTATTGCGTGCGCCATTTGTCAACAATAATTCCGGTACTCCGGCACCGTCGGCTCGAATACGATACAAGTCATAGTTGCCGTCGTCAGCCGTATCCGATGAATACACAATCCAATCGCCGTCGGGTGACCATGCGGGTAAACGATCAAGCACGTCACTATCTGTGACCTGAACAACATCGCTTCCGTCAATATTCATCACATAAATATCAAAATCGCCGTCACGGTTAGATTGAAAGACGAGTTTTTCACCATCCGGTGATGCCATCGGGTAAGAATCCACCGCAGAGCTATCGGTCAGGCGCGTTTCTGTCTCGGAGGCGAAATCATAATAGTAAATGTCATAATTCTGCACACGTTCGTCCTCAGAATCAGAAGAGTCGTCTTCATCTTCTTCGTCGCGCAGAGCAAAATATATGATGCGTGCATTATCGAGTGCATAGGTATTGCCCGAAGCGGCTGTTGGTCGCGCACCAACAGGTATCAGCGTTGGTGTGGCATCATCACCTTCACCCTGCCCACCGACCACATTCGCCCGTTCAGTTTGGCTAGCGGCATCTAATGTGGGCAGATTTAGTCCTGAGTCTTCCGTCGTATCGACCTGCGCGGTATTGGAATCATCGCCAGAGAGAAAATCACCCAATGTATAGGCAAGTGCGATCACAATCACGGTCAACAACCCACAGCCGATGACACCGCCGACAATAATACCGGTCATCATCCCGCGTGATTGCTTCCGCTTTTTGAGCCGCCCTGACAACTGCGGTGGGCGCATTGGCTGGCTACCCGTATTCGTCGATGGGTTGAATTGCGGACGCATCTGCGGAACGGATGGCACCGGATTTATCGCTGAAGACGACACCGTGTTCTGTGAGGCGCTACTCGGTTGAGTATGTTGTAGTTGATCCCCGATTTGTATCGGACGCGGTTGAGTATCGTGGATGCTTTCCGGGCGTTCTATCGCCTGTTTGAGCGCTTCTGCCAATAAAACCGCTGTTGCATGACGATTTTCGGGGTTTTTGCTCAACGATTTAAGCGTTACTTTTTCTACTGCCGCGCTAATTTCTGGATTAATGCCACGCGGTTGTGGTGGTGGCGTTGTGACTTGCATCACCGCGATGCCATAGGGTGTTTCATTCTCAAAGGGTCGCCGTCCGGTGGTCATTTCAAACAGCATCACACCGAGCGAATAAATATCACTGCGTCCATCGAGCGTGTGTCCCTGTGCTTGCTCCGGGCTCATATAACTGGGTGTACCGACCACACCCTGCGTCGTAATGGTTGTCCCCTGTGATTCAGCACCGGTGATTCGTGCAATTCCAAAGTCGGTAATATACGCGCCCTCGTTATCGTCCAAAAGCACGTTACTGGGTTTAAGGTCACGATGAAGCACATTTTTACTATGGGCATAGTCTAGCGCTGGCGCAATTTGCTCAAAAACACTCAGGATTTGATCCATCGGCAACGGACCATTCACCAGCAAATCATCAATTGTCCCAGCAGACATATACCGCATGGCGATATAGGGTTGACCGTCATATTCGCCATAATCATAGACGGAAATGATGTTGCGATGTTCTAGTTGTGCGACAATCTTCACCTCACGCTCAAAGCGTTGAAGATAGGTGTCGTCCTTCATGAAATGACGCGGGAGCACCTTCAGCGCAACAGTACGGTTCATGGATGTTTGACGGGCACGATACACCGTCGCCATACCGCCCTGACCTAGTTTCGCCTCAATTTCATAACCACCAACGGTCTTACCGATAAACTCATCTACCATACGTCGTTTTCACCGCTCGCTCCCGTTAAGTTCCCCACATTATACGGCACACGCGAAAACATGACCAAACCCAATTCTTCAAAAACGGTTACTGGGTTACACTGAAAACGTAAATACGATAAAAATTACAATCATAAATATCACCAACGTAATTAGGAGAACGCGATGATTAAACTCAGGCTGAAAGACGATGTTGATGGTTTACGCATTCGTGAAGCCCCGGTAGATGGCAAATCGGTTGGTCAAATCTATAAAGATCAACTGATCGATTGTATGGAAAGCGCTGAACTGACCCGCAGTAAAATTGGCGTGAAGAGCGAGTGGATAAAAATTAGAACGGCGGACGGTGTTGAAGGCTATACAGCGGCATGGTTACTGGTTGTGGAAAGCGGTTTGCCACCGTTAGAAGACGATACTAAATCAGTTGAAGAAAAAACACCTGAGAAAGAAACACCAAAACCAGACTCAGAGCGAGAAAAAGCCAGTGATGATCGTGATGACGCACCCATACTCGCCGTTAAGCCGACCATCAAAGCGCTGAGGATGCGGGCTGAACCCGTTGATGGCGATCAAATTGGCACGGCGACAGATCGCACGGTGTTGATTGTTGACGAGGATGAAACCAGTGCGCGTGCTAAGATCGGCGTAGAGGGTGAATGGTTGAAAATTAAGACAGTATGGGGCGCGAGTGGTTATGTCGCCGCATGGTATGTCGAGGCATTTGACGGTCCTATTCCTGAAGTGGGCAAAGTGCCAGAAGCACTCAATATCGTCGGCATGAACCTTGATGCACAACATCCACTTGGTGCGCCTGACCCATCACTTTTGAAGGGCATGGGCTGGGTTCGCTTCGGCTATAACGTTTCCGCCGCAAAAGGGTCTGAAGACATTCAAGCCGCGTATGATCGTTATGCCCCACATATCGAACGATTCGCGCGGGCAGGTTTTAAGGTCTTGCTGGTATTTACACATCAGACCTATGGTGAAGGCAGGAATGAATTTTGGCCCTGGCCCGAAATGACCACCGACAAATGGCGCACCCTCAGTGGGCGATTGAGTGATATGGTCGGGCAAATTGTGGAGCAATATCGCGGTAAAGATGTGGTACACGCCTATCAGGTGTGGAACGAACAGGACGCACATATCGGCGCAGTAGCATCCGTACCAATGGTCGCCACCGATTACGCGATTATCCTAGCCGATATGATCCGTGCGATCAAAGCGGCTGACCCAACGGCTTATGTCATCACAGGTGGGCATACCGGTGGACCCGGCAAAGGGGCAGAATATGCCCGTACTGCGATCAATGCGTTGCCCAATGGCATAGAACCGGACGGAGTCGCTTTTCATCCTTATGGGCGTGGCATTACCCAACCGGCACCCCCGTATACCATCTTCGGGCATATCGACGATTCGATGAATGCCTATCTTCCAATTTTGCCCGGTAAGCCGGTATGGATTACTGAATGGGGTGTGTTGGATCGCCCGAATGACCCACCGGGAGATATTCTCAACTATGCTAAAGGACTGGTGCATTATCTCAAGACCAATTATCCCGGTAGCGTGGCGACATTGATATGGTATGCATGGGCAATGTCTATGCATAACGGCTATGGGCTGATAAATGAACAAAGTCACCCGATTCAACCGCTTAATGATGGCTTCCGCAAATTGTAAGATTTCGCATAATACAACACAGTACATCCTCGCGCTTCTCTGAGATGGGCGGGGATTTTGCTTAAAATCACAGAAGCATACACGCCAATATGTTACAATAAACACACTATGTGATTAAGAGGTTTGCTATGGTTCAGCCGACACAAACACGAATCAGCGCGGAGGCATACTTTCTGCTTCCTGAATATGCAGAACATGATCTGATTCAACTCATTGATGGTGAGGTAATGATTTCTATGCCACCGATCCCAAAACATCAAGCAATTGTTGGTGAAATTTTGTATTTTCTGATGACGTTCGCCAAGTTGAATGGTGGCAAAGCGTACACCTTGCCGATTGAAGTCGTGCTAGACGCTCATAATATTTTTGAACCGGATGTCCTGTATCTCAAGCCAGATAGCCAGTGCAGTGTGGAAGAAAAGCGCCTGATTGGTGCGCCGGATCTAGTCGTTGAGGTCTTATCTCCGAGTACAGCAAAAGTTGATCGACAACAAAAATATCGTGCCTATGAGCAAAATGGTGTTGGCGAATATTGGATTGTTGATCCTGTGCATGAAGTTATCGAAGTATGGACGCTCAATGCAGGTGACTTTACACGAATGGGTGTCTATGATTCAGACGATACGTTTACCTCACAAACACTCCAGCAAGCCGTCACCGTCAAGGCAATTTTTGATGTATAAAGCCACCCTTTATAAGACGAAATTCGCAACATAAGAGCCACGCTAAAATTACATTAGAAGCGCCAAAAACAGTTTACAAATGTTCTGATTTATCATATACTGTTGTCAATTGAGTTTCACAACTTTCAAAACTTACTGAATTTTGTGATTAAAAGTCTCAGAATAGAGTGATGGGTAGAACGTGTGACCGTTTAACCCCTTGTGCAGAATATCCGAATGAGCGTGTGTGTAATGTAAGCCAAGCCCATCACTCTTTTTTATTGTAATGAGGTGTATTGTTAGATGTTGGGATTGCCGCAAAGGTAATTGAATTATCTTCAAGGTAGTCCAAAAGGAAACACTTCGAATGATGGGGTTCCCCTCCCAAGTTCGAATGTATATGACCCTCCTTTGCGTAAGTGCCGGATGCCCATGTATCCGGCACTTTGAATCTATACGATAGGCATCACAATCAGCGCTAATCATGGATGTCGTACAGGTGTACAATATACGCATTATGATCGCATGCAACCAAAGAGACTCACCTATGCCTTTCGTCCACAGGGAACACTTCAAAATTCGCCATTATGAATGTAATGCACATGGTGTGTTGCATCATGCGAATTATCTACGATATATGCAAGAAGCGGCATTTGCCGGGTCAGATGCGGTGGGGTATGGCGCGAGGAAATACGCGACGATTGGCTTGCAGTGGCTGGCTTATGAAACACAAGTACACTATCTCAAACCGTTGTATTATGAAGATCGTCTGCACATTAACACATGGGTCGAAGACTTCCGGCGCGTGCGTTCGCTACGACGCTATGAATTTTACCGTGATACAGAATTAGTCGCTTATGCCAGCACCGATTGGGTGCTCATCAACACACAGACGAACTACCCCGCCACCATACCTGAAGAAATCATCGTGGCATATTCACAGGGCGAACCTTTTGAGATTGCCGATAAACGCGTGCCCTTCCCACGCTTGAATGAAGTGCCCGAAAATGCCTTTGTGCATCAACGTGCGGTAGAATGGCGCGACATTGACGAGGCACAGCACGTCAACAATGCCGTTTACTTACATTACACTACCAACGCGGAGTTTCATGCTCTCGCGCATCTGGGATGGTCGCCTGAACACCAGAACGCACACGGGGGCGCATTACGCACCCAACGTAACATCATCGAATATAAATTTCCGGCAACACTGGGCGATGAGGTACAACTATCAACCTGGGTGGAAAACGTGACAGATCAAGGCTGTACGCGTCATTTTCGTGCCACGAGAAGCGGGGATAACAAGTTATTAACCCGCATCAGCGCCTATCAAACATGGATTGATGCACAGACCGGCGAACCCGCACCCTTACCGGTTGGTTTGCGCGATGCATTGACCACAGTATAAAGGAGCAGGCTATGTCTCGATATGCAATTAGGGATTACATTAAAACGCTCGACCCCGAGAAAGATCATGAAGAAATTATCTTTCTGGACGGAGCATATGAATTTCCATTTTTGACCCAAAAATCACTGGAGTTTGCGCTATTTCGTACCTACGCTGTACCCAGTATCTCCAAATTATTGGACGAAACCGGACAATTTGAGGGGCATGGACAACGCCGTTATGATGACACGAGTCTAATTCTCGCGGAGATCACCGAAAATGGTTACGACAGTGACCGCGGACGTGCCGCACTCCGCCGGATGAATCATCTGCACGGGCGTTTTAACATCAGCAATGACGACTTTCTCTACGTGCTTTCCACCTTTATTTATGAGCCGATACGCTGGAATCGCTTTGCATGGCGACGATTAGTGGAGCAAGAACGACAGGCAGTCTATGTGTTCTGGCGCGAGGTCGGGCGACGTATGGGTATCAAGGACATTCCACCCACGTTTGAGGCGTTTGAGCAATTCAACATCGCTTACGAGCGCGATCATTTCGCTTATTCGCCGTCTAACAACCGCGTGGGCGAAGCGACAATACAGGTATTTTTGAACTGGTACGCTAGCCCTTTGCATCCTGTTGTGCGAGAGGCGATCTATGCCTTATTAGATGACCCGTTGCGCGAGGCATTCGGGTTCCCGAAAGCGAGTACGGCGCTTACAGGGTTGTTGACCATCGGCTTAAAAACACGGGCGCGGGCTATCCGGCAATTTGGCACCCCGCGCAAGACTCCACGCTTGTTCACGCAGGAGCCGAACTGCACGTATCCACTGGGCTATAAAATCGAACATATGGGACCTATCGACGTGCCCCCTGATCCCGTCCGGCGAGATAAGAAATAATAAGCTCACGCGTATTTTATAGAATCGCCTATAATGATAGACGCAAATATCGTGGGCAAAAGATAGGATTCATCTCGTCGTGTCGAAAATTTTCATCAGCCACAGCACCAAAAATAATGACTTTGCAGAGTACCTCGCTGAAGGATTGCGGGAGGCAGGTTTTGATGTCTGGATTGATCTCGATAGCATCCGCGACGGTGCCCCGTGGTTACGGTCAATCGAAACGGCAATCCATATCTGTGAATCAGTTGTCGTCGTGATGTCTAAGATCGCCCGTGAATCCGAATGGGTGGAGCGTGAAGTGCTACTGGCAATGGATTTAAAGAAACGTTTGTATATCGCGCTCGTTGAAGATATGCCGTTGCCATTGCATCTGATTAATCGCCAATTCACCGATTTCCGTGATGGTGACGCAAAAGCGCGAGCGAAAGCATTGAAAAAATTAATCCATTCGCTGAGTGGCACACCGCCAAAGCGCACCCCCAAACCCTTATCACCCACACCGGATAAATCCAACTTTTTTAAGTATGTCGATCAACTTCCCGGTGAGCATAACGCACTCATCGCCCGCGATGTGTTCAAGTGGGCGACCACCCATGCCGACATTGTGGAATTTGGTGGTAAGGTAACCCCGGGTTTTCATGCGCGTGTGGAACTTGGCGGAGATACATGGGTCACGGTATTCTCATTGTGGGCATATAAAGCGACCCCCGCTGTGCAGGTACAATTTCAGTATTTGAGCGACCACGAACCGTACACAGATCACTCTCTACGCTTGTCTACCTTGCAGTCACTCAATCGCATCATGCCAGAGAATGAACGTTTATTGGAAGATAGCGCAGATCGTCGCCCAACATTGCCACTGGAAACACTCAGCACAGCCGATCATCTGGAACTGTTTAAGCAGATCATGGCGGAAGTCATGAATACACTGCGGGCAACGTAAGGTGTTATATTCGCACCACAGATTCAAGCGGAATCATATTTCTCAGGACGGGCGTTCTCTGATGTAAAACGTCTAGGATAACGGGAAGCAATGTTTCTCCATATTTTTCAGGAAAACTGCGTGTACCCAACACGGGAATGGGTCCGGGCACAAGTGTGTTTATCATATCCACAGTCAGCCCTTGAATGACGAAAACCGTTGAATCACCTAATCCTAAATTTTCCACAGCCTCAAGCGCGGCTAGTGCTGAACTGTCGTTATAGTTGATGATTGCAATATGATCTTCCTCACGCCAATCCGTCAACACATCATGCACGATTCTATGGTTTTCGTCGCGGTCATAGCGCATATCAAGGTAAAGCGAAGACACGGTGTTTTTCGCCCCGAATGTCTCTTTCATCGTATCCACAACTTTAGTCACGCGACTCTGGGCAAAGCGCACCCGAGAATCGATAAGTCCAAGCACTTTGTGCAGTGTGCCCCCCCAATTATCTTCGATCCATAATTGTAAGGCTTCGCTGGCGAGTGTACCCATTTCATCGTTGTCGATACCGACATACGGCGTGAATGGAATCGGAATATCAATACAAATAGTCGGGATAGGCATCAATATTGAGCGCAATAAGTTGCCAATATTTTCGTTGATGTGATACATCACCACCGCATCAACACCCATTTCTGCAAATTCGTGCGCATTTTGTTGTGCACGGTCATCATTTAATGCGTTGTCACGACAAATAAGCTCAATGTCATCATGTTTGGCGACTTCGCGTTCAAGACTTTCTCTTACCAACACAGCATATTCAGATTGTTCATCAAGATTTGCAAATCCAACCTTATACATAAAATATCCTATTATTTTATTATTCTTAATATACTGGAAAAAGCATCTTCAATAATGTCATGCAACATGACACAGGGTGTGGTGTGTATAGCCTATTATAGCAGTAGGGTATCTGAAGAGTCTTAAGGTTATGCGCGTACTCCGGCGCTTTTAAAGCCAAAAATAAACCACAAGATAAACCAAAGTTGGTATACCGCTTCTTAGCTTTCCTCTATGCTGTGAGTGTGTTCGGGCACAACCGTGTCTATCACCTAATTCACCAATGAAACGAGGATATGCACATGACCTTTGAATGGACAGATACGCAACTCAACAAAGAATTTCGCCGTCGGATGGAACAAAACGCAGAACGCCGTCGTTTGATTAAGCGTTTCCGTCGTAAGCCAAAGCAGAGCGACACAACCGAAAAACTGGGTTGAGTCACGTCGTTTTGATCGGCTTAATCCGGTAAAGCAAAGCGATGACGGCGAATGAATGTCTGTGTGTCCGTGATCGTGACCACACTAAACCCCGGTTCTGCCCCTGTGTCTGATGTAGTATGGGTCATGCCGGGGAATGCTTGAAACTGCGTCCAACTGCTCAAACAGCTTGAATACAGGATGCCATCACGCAGAATATCAAGATTTTGATGCACATGCCCGAAGAATACACCACGTAATCGGTCTTTTGCCGGTAAAATTGCCTGATGAAAGCGCTCGCCATTACGAATTCCCATGTAATTATCCAACCATGGCACACCGACATCGAGCACATTATGATGCACTGCGATAATCAGCGGGCGTTCGTCCTCCGCCTCACACAAGCCTTTTAACCATTCCAATTGTTCATCGACAATATACCCTGCGGGTGGCTCTGCGGGACCGTTGCTATCAACACATACGATCTGTATACCGTTGGCTTCCAGCGCATAGTGCAACGTGGGTAAGGGATCGCTCCGGTTGAGCATTAAACGTTGCAAACTGGGCGAATGATCGTGATTTCCGGCGACATAATACACCGGATAATTGATCTGTTGCAAGATGGACAAACAGGCACGATATGCCGCGGGGTCAGGATCATAGGCAACATCCCCCGTGTGCAGTACAAAATCCGGCTCGAAGGGTAGCTTGTTGATCTCATCGACCAATGCTAACGCCCCGGCATGTGGTGTTACATTTGCATAAGATTTTGTGTAGTATGGGTCAGGATGAATATGTGTATCGCTGATGTGTACAAACGTTAGTTTATACAAATTCTCGCGATTAATTTCCTCACGTTCAGATTCAACTGCTTGTTGTAAATATCGCCGGAACTGACCGCGCACAACAGAATTTTCTTCGGTCATAGTACCCCCTCAGCTAATGCTTTACGTTTACATTGATAAATCAGCCTGTATTCCCTACCCGAATGGATAGGACACCGACCAAAGTGAATAGTATTCTCCCTAATCGTACGGATGGCGCTTTATTTGGCTGGTTATGCGATGATAACGTCACCAGCAAAATTGTCACCATCTGTTGAGAATTGTAGCAGTTTTTGAAGTAATGAGGAGAATCGAATGAGTGAAACACTCAAAGCATTATCAAATGGTCTGGCGGATGTCGTCGAGACAGTGAGCAATAGTTTAGTGCGCGTCAATGGACGGCGGCGACTTTCTGCCACCGGCTTCGCATGGAACGATGATGGTGTGATTATTACAGCACATCATGTGGTACGCCGTGACGAAGGCATTACCGTCGGCTTACCGAATGGGGATACCGTACCCGCCACTATGATCGGGCGTGCTCAGAATGCGGATGTCGCGGTCTTAAAGGTTGACGGTGACCTGCACGCAAGCACGCACCCAAAAAGTGACGATCCCCTGCGCGTCGGTAATCTGGTTCTTGCACTAGGACGACCACGCAACACCCCACAGGCGACACTCGGCGTGGTCAGCGCAATCGGCTCACGGCGTATGGAAGGCACGATCCAAACTGATGTGGTCATGTATCCGGGCTTCTCCGGCGGTCCGCTGGTGGATGCGTCCGGTCAGGTGCGCGGGATGAACACATCCGGTTTTTCACGCGGGGCAAGTATCGCCATCGCCAATAGCTACCTGACAAACATTGTAGATACTTTACTGGAGCACGGCAAGATGCGTCAGGGATACTTAGGCGTGGGCGCACAACCTGTACGCTTACCAGAAGCACTTGCGGAAGAGATCGGGCAGGAAACTGGCTTGATGCTCGCTTCAGTAGAAAATGGCAGTCCAGCCGATGGCGCGCTCCTGCTTGGTGACATCGTTATCAGTT
>DAOTXB010000067.1:0-2606 GCA_034435575.1 Anaerolineae bacterium | reverse complement strand
GCACACAGCGTTTTACCCGCGCCGGGCATACCTACGAGGGCAAGCGCGCGCGGTGGTTTGTTTTTCGTCATGAGATTTTGACAATTCTATACAATTCGGCTACGGCGAAACATTATACAATATGAATGAGGGACGACAAGTTTCAACCATGAACCTTTACGATCAACCAAACATAACCTCACTAGATTACGGAGCGGTAATCGGATTGAGATCTAACTGAAAAACAGACACATTATCATTTCGAAAGATAATCAGTTACACACAAACTTTCTGCGATTTGGAACCTTCTCACCGATCAGTGCGTCTTTATGAGTAGCGCACACAGTTTATGTTTTAGGGAGTACACACGATGACACTTGTATATATAATCGGCATTGTTCTGATCGTCGCAACCGTCCTCGTCATAGGCTTATTACCCATGTTTGCGGTCAACTTGAGCCTGACGGACGAAGCCGGACAGCTTGAAGATGTCGAGCAAGTGTAGACGACAAAAGAATCATCAAGACACTGAGAAATTCTCGGTGTTCGACCCGACCTAGCCTGACTCTGCGTCAACGGCGGTACGTTCATCCTTCCTGAGCGTTTCCGGAACACGAAAGGCGAAAATTGACGCGGCGAGTATCCCTGCCCCTGCAATAATCAACGCTGATGCCTGTAGCGTAAATAATCCGGCAATGCCACCGACAATCAACGGACCACCGGACGCACCCGCATCACCAATCAAGCGCCACACACCCAGAAACTCGCCCCGTAACTCCGCTGGCGACAAATCAGAACCAATGGTCATCATCGTGCCACTGCTCAAACCATTAGCGAAACCCATCATACCCACCACAATCGCTAATCCAACAAAATTTCCCGTCAATGGAATCAGCGCCATCCCTATCGCTTGAAAGGTAAAACTCGGCACAATGGCAAATTTACGCCCGATACGATCCATCACCATGCCGGCAGGATAAAACATGGCCACATCGAACGCAGATTCGATGCTTTGCAACACACCGATCAATTCGACATCTAAACCCAGCACATCTGCGGCATATAACGGAATAATCGCCTGTCTGCCCGCACGGATCATCTGCACGAACACCTGCCCCATACCCGCCGTCAATAGATTCTGTCGATTCTCCCGCACGACACGCACCAGCCCGACTAAGGTCGCTTCATCACTGCGGGAAGTGGTCAACGTGGGCATGAAGCGCATCACCACGACCAACGCCACCACCATCAGCGCCCCGACCACCAGAAACGGGGCACGTAACCCGAACGCCCCGGCGATAAACGCCCCCACCGTTGGACCGATCAAGCGTCCAAAGCGATGCACCCCGCCAAAGATGGCAATACTGCGTCCACGTTTTTCAGTCACGACAGCACTCGTCAAATATTCATGGCGGGAGATGTTATACAACGCCCCACACATCCCCCCGATGACCCGATAGAGCATCGCCTCTGGCACACTATTCGCCCAGAAAAGCGCCATCGTCATCAACGCCACCCCGGCAATGCCGACCAGCATCACCCGCCGTCCACCAAAGCGCCGGAGCAACACACCCGCCGGAATATCGCCAATCAAAAAGCCAATTCCCTGACCCGCAAGCAAAATCCCGATCAACCCGTAAGACACATTAAAGCTCGACGCGTAAAGTGGCAACACGGGTAACAACATGCTCTGTGAGATACCATAAATCATCGACGGTATGTACAGCGAAAGCGTGAGTGGACTTTGTAGAATGGCGCGGAGTGTCATCAGGTCAGGTTTCGTTTTCGACAATCAAAATGTCGATTATGTGCATGATAGCCGATAAGCGCAACCGAATGGACTTAAGCATATAATGGGTTTATCGGCAAATTAGCAATAATGTTCAGGCGAAGCCAACGCAATGTCAACAGATGACCTTAAATTTCGCGCAATCGTTGACGAGGCAATTCAACGCCTCGGAGAAGTTATTGTGCTCAAAGATGTACCTTACAGAGCAGGGCATAAAGAGTGGTTTCTTTTCACAGAGTTCGCGTATTTTGTCGATTTAGTAGCAAAATCCACACCAAGAACTGCATTTTCAGTTTTCCGTAAACGGGAGTTACCATCTAGGCAAGCGGTTACTTTAGACATAGTTGATCAATTCTTAGTAAAAATCACACACCATCAAGAAATCATGATTGCGGATCATCAGACCGATCAGGGTATTTTGACAATATTAGCAGAATTTGACGCGCACGATGTTGAGACAGATGAAGTAAAAAAATGGGCTACAGAATTTAAGGGCACTCAGGTAATTTGGGGACGGTTACCCCCTTGGTGGTTACCCAACGGTGAGGATGTGATTACTGCTTACGTTCCTGATACGGATGGCATTGTTCGATTTGGAACATATTGAGCAATGATACAACCACACAAAATACCTTAACAATTCACGCATAATTCACCCTTAGACAGCGATAATCACGCAACTTTCCTCAAATCACTTACGCATATAATATTATTAGTGCAAAGTTGCCATTTGTAAGGATGACCTGAAAGGTCGTCCACACATATGCGAGGATTACATCATGGGTAATCGTAACCCTAAAGTTTTGGAAATCATTGAGATAGAAAACCATCACGAACG